>CAXNEI010000095.1:0-5575 GCA_964201195.1 Gammaproteobacteria bacterium | reverse complement strand
TTTTTTAACTCTTTTTTTATCATTGGAATCGCGCTATTATCGCCCGCCGCAATGCAAGAACCTGTTTTAAAGCAAGAGCCTGTTTTAAAGAGAGTGCACTGCTAACTGTTTTCTATTACGCACATATTGAAGGAGTAGTTATGAAGCCGATTGCCGAGAAAGTGAAAGATCAATTATCTCAATTAAACGAATCCATCGCTCAAGTAGCTAAAGCTGGTCGTGGCTTAGTGGCTGTGGTTAGCGAAGAAAGTAAAAAGCAGTTTTCTGACCTAGTGAAAGAAGGCGAAGCTCAACAGAACCAGGGTGTAGATTTTCTTAGCCAAGTGAAAGGTTCTTTGCCTGAAGCCTTAGACGTGAAAGCTTCTGCTAAAACCTTAGGATTCGCTGCTCGCGGTTTATTCAGCAAAGCTAAAGTAGAAAGCGAAAAATTATTCAATGAGTTAGTTGCCTTAGGAAATACTCAAGTGTCGCCTAAAGCCTCCATTCGTAAAGCCCGCAAAGCGGCTTAATAGTAAAACGCATGCTCGTAGGCGACTCCCTTGGTGAGTCGTCTGTGCGGAAGAATTCATCATGACTCAACCCCGCCCCGATAAAAAAGAAGTAGTCGGCGAAAGCTTCACCGATGAAAAGCTCAAATTATTTTTTGATTGCAAACCCTACGACAACACCTCGGAAGATTTTCATATCTTGCTAAAAGCCTACCGCGGTTTACCGGTAGAAGCGTTTCAACGCTTTGTGGAATTATTTATTGCTGAAGGCAAAAGTCTACAAGCGAAAAATACTCAAGGGCTTTCTTTTCTCGAAACAATCCAAGCTCACTCTCAGCAGCAGGCTTATGCAGAAGTCTTACGACAAGCCGGCGGCTAACAAAAACATCTCTAGCTAAACAATAGTCAGCCGATTAAAATGAGGGCATCAGCACTTAAGGACTTTTCATGTTGGCTAACTTTTCTCTCTGGCGTGCACTACGCCAACGCATAATAACCCCTGAAATTGAACGCTGCATCGAGCGTATTCCTAAGCCGGTGGGTTCTTTCGGTTATGATCCCTGGGGTTATAATAAAGAGGGCGTAAAACTATGGATGAGTTTATTTAAACCACTCTACGATTATTATTTCCGTGTCGAGGCTTTTGGTTTAGAGCATATTCCGCCACAAGGCCGCGCATTAATTATTGCCAATCATGGTGGTCAATTACCCATTGATGGTGGCATGATCGGGGTCGCTTTATGTACCAATCCTCACGGGCCGCGCGCGCCACGAGCGATGATTGAGCGTTGGATTCCCACGCTGCCTTTTATTGGTAATGCATTAAATGAAGCTGGCGCAGTGATTGGCGATCCAGAAAATTGTGCTCGTATGTTGCGCAACGAAGAGGCGGTAATTGTTTTTCCTGAAGGCGTTCGCGGCGCAGGAAAATCCTATAAAAAACGCTATCAACTCCAGCGCTTTGGACATGGTTTTATGCATTTAGCGATGCAAGAAAAAACTCCCATTATTCCCGTAGGCGTTGTGGGTTGTGAAGAAGCGATTCCCTCTTTAGGCAACGCTAAATTATTGGCCAAACTATTGGGCATGCCGTATTTTCCACTGGCACTGCCTTTTCCATTGCCCACAAAAATTATTTTAGAATTCGGTCAGCCACTGTACTTTGAAGGCGAAATTACTAGCGAAGAAGATGTGGAATACAATGTGAAGCAAGTGGAAGCTGCTATTAAAAAATTAATCCAAAAGGGTCTTGCGCGCAGAAAAGGATGGTTTAAATGACGGACACTGCTAAAAAAACCATTTTAATTACCGGCGCTGGAGGTGCATTAGCTCAGCAAGTAATTGCTCGGCTGAAAAATAATTATCATATTGTAGCGGTAGATTTTCGTCGTCGCGCTCATGCTCAGGAAGGTATTCCCACCTATAAAGTGGATTACAACAAGCGCACATTAGAAGACATTTTTCGTGCCCATAAAATTGATGGCTTAATTCATATTGGTCGGATGGGTTTGTATGAATCTGATCATTATCATCGTTATAACGTCAACGTGTTGGGCACGCAAAAATTATTAGACCTGTGTCGGAAATATCAGGTACGCCAAGTGATTGTGCTATCTACTTATTTTGTCTACGGCGCCAGCCCTTACAACCCCGCATTAATTACCGAGGATTTTCCTTTAAAAGCTTCTGAGCTCACTATGGATTTAGTGGATTCCGTAGAATTAGAAAATCTCGCCATGATTTATTTATGGAAACATCCAGAGCTGAATATTACTATTTTACGACCTTGCAATATTGCCGGCCCTGGTGTGTTAAATAGTATGAGTTTATTGTTGTCTCGTTCTATCGCACCTGTGCTTATGGGTTTTTCACCTATGATGCAATTTATTCATGTAGAGGACATGGCAAAAGCGATTGCCTTAGCATTTGAAAAAAATGTACCTGGCGTTTACAACGTCACTACCACCGATTGGATGGCGTATCAAAAAGCTTTGCGTCAATGTGGCTGTAAATTATTGCCGATTCCTTCAGTGCCGGATAGTCTGCCAAAACGCATCAGTAAATTATTAGGCTGGAAAGCTTTCCCTAGTTATTTAATGAATTACTACAAATATTCAGTGGTGATTGACGGCAGTTTGTTTAATAAAACATTTGGTTTTACGTCAGAATATTCTCTCGATGATATTTTTGATTATTACCGAGAGAAGAAAGCGTTGCAGATTTTATGAATAGGCCGGCAACATAACTAATCGTTTGTCGGAGTATAAATTAGTATCCGGCGCCAGCAATTGCACGTAACGATCAAAATATAAAATTTGTTTTAACAGTAAGGCAAATTCCCGCGGGAAATGAATGCCGTATCGTTTGCCTAAGCCAATCAAATCTATCATCACTTTATTCACTGCTTTATCCTGTAGAGGAAATTGCGCAGAAAAATTTGTTGGCTGATGCATCTTGTCCATCGCGGCATATAAATTTTGAATATCATCGGCTAGCGCATCGATATTGATTTCTTCCTTAGTGACGCCAATGCCCAGCATGGCTTGCGCCATGCCCAAATAATCACTGTCAGTAATGGCCTGAATAAAATGTGATATGGCGGCCCAAGTTTGCGAACGCACACGACCCACAATACCAAAATCAATAAAACCAATGCGGCCATCTTCCAGCACCATTAAATTGCCCGCATGCACATCGGCATGAAAAGAGTAACCCAATAATAAAGTGGAAAACCAAGTATTCATCGCGGTAATTAAACTGTATTGCGGATCAACCGAGAACTGTTTAATTTTTTCTAGATCCGTAAAAGGTACGCCATAGAAACGTTCCATGGTAAGTACGCGCAAGGATGAAGCTTCTTTGAAAACCGTTGGTGCAACGACTTCAGTGTTGCCTGTCTCCGCAAGGAAGCGATTAAATTCTTCAATATTTTTTGCTTCTTGATAAAAATCACATTCAGCCAGCATGCTTTGTTGAATTTCTTCCACGATGCCAGAAAGCGATGCCATATGTAGATGCGGGGTGATTTTTTCTAAAATTTTAGCGCCTACATAAAGAAAATTAAGATCGGTGAGCAGAATATTCCCTACGCCAGGTTTTTGCACTTTAATAACCACCGACTCGCCCGACACCAAACGAGCAGCATGGACTTGCGCAATAGAAGCAGAGGCCAGCGGTACAGGATTAATTTCGCTAAAAATCAGATGTAGCGGCTTATGCAATTCTTCCTGTAATACTTTTTCAATGACAGAGAAAGGTAGTGGCGGCGTATTATCCAGACAGTGTTGAAATTCTTCCACGTAAGCATCAGGAAATAGGGAGGGCGAGCTCGCAATAAATTGCCCCAATTTAATATAAGTGGTGCCTAATTGCTCAAAGGTTTCGCGTAATAATTGTGGTGCTGGAGGGCGCACACCTAACAACCAATTAATGCCGGTTTTTCCGATGACCTGAGTGGTTTTGGCAATGCGTGCAGCGCCTTTCAGCGTATCTTTCAATTGATTAATCATCTGTACCTGTTTACCCTCTTCATCTATCAAAATACTCCAGGACAGCTTACAGGATATTATTTTATGGTGCCAAAAAAAAATAATGCTCGCACAAAAACTGCGCTCCACATTCAAGTGCCTGAAGATCTTGCTTCAGTTACTCAAATAGGTATTGAGTGTGATCCTGCTAGCGCTGGAATGAAGCCCAAGCAAGTGCAAGCACTGTGGAAAAATATTGAAGCGCTGTATCAAACCGGCGTTTATCCCGGCATAGGTTTTTGTTTGCGCCGCCATGGCGCCATTGTATTAAATCGAGTCATAGGTCATCGCCAAGGCAATGGCCCTAATGACTCAGCTGATACGCCGAAATTACCCATGACATTGGATACGCCTATTTGTTTATTTTCTGCTTCAAAAGCAATCACTGCTATGGTGATTCACGGGCTTGCCGAACAAGGCTTGCTTAATCTGATGGATCCGGTGAGTTATTACCTGCCCAATTTTTCCGTCAAAGGTAAACAGGATCTCACGATTCAACAAGTATTAAGTCATCGTGCAGGTATTCCTTCGCTACCGAAAAACTTTGATATGGATATATTATTTGACGCCGAGGCACTGGCGCATTTTGTTGATCATTTAAAACCTCAATGGGCAAGTGGTCGAGCGCTAGGCTATCACGCACTGACGGGTGGATTTGTTTTAGGCAAAGTCGCAGAAACAGTGAGTGGGAAAAGTATGCGCACACTGTTGCGTAATCAAATACAAAAACCGATGGGAATGAAATATTTTAATTATGGATTGCCTGCTAAAGAACGGGCTGATCGAGCATTGAATTATCTCACTGGCATACCATCACAATTCCCCGTAGCGCAAATCTTCAAGCGTTTATTAGGTTTGCCGGTAGAGCAAGTGATCGAGTTATCGAATGAAATTCGCTTTCAGCAAGCAGTTATGCCGCCTGCGAATATTATGGCCACTGCAGAAGAAACTGCGCGTTTTTTTCAAATGCTATTAGATGAAGGGCGTTATAAAAATAAACGCATTTATGCTGCAGAAACAATTCACAACGCCACTCAACCGTTGGGTAAGCCAGAAATGGACCGGATGTTTTTAATGCCGATGCATTACAGCGCAGGCATGATGTTGGGTGGTTCGCCTGCAGGATTGTGGGGGCCCATGAGCGCATCTGCTTTTGGCCATATTGGTTTTTCAAATAATTTTTGTTGGGCGGATAAACAAAGAGATATTTCAGTGGCTTTTTTAAGTACAGGAAAACCTATTCTTGGTCCGCATATATTGCAGTTACTAAAATTGGCGGGCAGTATTGGTTTGTATTGTAAGCCGGTTATTAAGGGCAAGTAGTAAGATCTAATATTAAAATAATTGATCAATCGGTGGTGGCGGAGGTGCAGCAGTGCCGTCTTCTTCTCCATCGGGTGTCTCTGGATCAGCAGCAGGTGTTGCTGTTGCAGGTAAATGGTTAGTATCAAAAATTTCAGCAATAGCACTTTTTTGACCTGGTGCTGCGCGGAGTCCCGTAGTGGGATCAATGCGCACTGTGATTATGCCAGCAGGCGGAATGTATTTGTTGTTTGGCTT
>CAXNEI010000094.1:0-5628 GCA_964201195.1 Gammaproteobacteria bacterium | reverse complement strand
TGAAGCCTCAAAGGGGACATTTTAACTTTGGACAAGGGGACATTATCGCTTTGGGCTAACATTATTTTTGGGCAAGGGACGGCTTGTTAGCCTAGCGCTTCTTCTGCTTTCGCGTAGATTAATGGGATGGCAACGCTAACAGCAGCTACGCCTACTCCCACTCCTATTTCTGCAACTGTTGGCCCACGATGAGGGGTTTTATTTCTCTCATTGATTGCTTGACGACCTGCTAAATGTTTTTCTGATAGCTTAGATTGATTTTCAAGTCTGTCCCAAGCATCTTGATAGAGAGGTTTTAATTCTGGTGCTTGCGGCGTTGAAACAAAGCTTTTAAGGTAGTTTGCAGCAGAAATGATTGATCGAGTCACGGGATTGGACGCATAAAATTGAGCAAATAATTTAGCAGAAGAGGAATGGGTATTTTCCGGAAAAATATCATGATCAAGCAGTAGTCGCTTGTCTTCTTCAGCCAGTAATGGAATATCTAATGCCTCAATTCTTTCCGGTAGAAAATCCAGTCCTGTTTGATAATTTTGGACGAATAATTTCTCCAGCATGCGAACATCTACTTCAATTTTGTAGAGCAAGCTTTCTCTCTTTTGAAGAGCGATTTCATAATCACGTTTAAGCGTTCTACAGGTGCCTTTCAGTTTTGGCCAGGCAGTATGCAGATCTTCAACTGTATGAGGTGCTGACAGGAGTTGTATGAGCTGACTTGCTTCTGTTGGAGTGCATCCAGAAGACAAAGCAGTATTTCCCGTTAGGTGCGTAATCAGCTTTTCTCGTTGTTTTGTTAATGCACTATCCATTGAGTGGAGTGTAGATTTCAGCGTTGCTACATTTTCCACAAGAGTTTTTCGTTGCGTATTTAGCAGGCGCACATTGTTTGCTGTCATTGGTGTTCTATTTTTTAAGACCTCGCCAGTGGTGGCCCAGGCATGAAAATCAATAATATCTTGCGGCAATTGTTTCATCATTTGATAGGTTTTAAACACGATAGAATTTTCGTCGTCGACATGTGTTCCTGGTGTGCCCATCAATGCTGGATGACATACTTTATTTTGGCTAAATTCTCTCGTCGTTAAAAATTGAATTTGTTTGTTTATTTTTTCTAGTAGTGGTTTAAACTGCCCAAAGCTGTTGTGAATTGAAGCTTCATCGGAGAGTATTTTTAATCGATGGGTTAATTGAGTTACGGTGCATACTTGTTTTTCTTCAGCTGAAAGTTTGAGTACATTGGCTGAGGTTTGAATGGCTTTTAATAAGCTGAGGCCATTTTCTTTCAGCGGCATGATTCGTGACTGAGTTTTTTCAGTATTTGTTTGTGGTTTAAAGGATGAGAGAGCTTCAATGAGTTGATCAATTTGGGTTAGGGTTAATTGGTTTAAATTTTGATGTTCTATTTCGGCATGGAGATCAGGAGCATGCTGAATTAAAATCTGTTTGATGCGAGAAAGAGAGATATTGTCTGCTGATGATTGAGTAGGTGGTTGAATGGGCCCTACAATAGTGCCGCCATGTAAATAATGATGCCCTGAGCGAACTGCTGTTACAAGGGAGCTTGGCGTTACAGTAAAAGGTGCAATGCTTCTGTGTGCAATGGGATCTGAATAGGGTCGATATACGGTTCTTACTGACTCGGGAACTTCTGTATTAAACAAATGGAAAATAGGCGACTGAGTTGCTATTGAGCAAGCTGTTAAAGCCTCATTTCTTAATAATAAATCTCTAGGGAAATTTCCTTCTCCATTAGCGTCACCTATAACGCGAGGATGTTTTTTATCGTCATCAATACAATCGTTCGCTCGGTTTGCACCTGGAAAGCCATCCGCTAATACAAGTACATGCTCCCCGCGTGCTAAAGCTTCTTTAATTGCTTTAGCGCTAATGGGTTTTATATGAACATCGTGACAGACTTGCTTGCCCAATCCTGTAGACCAGGTAATATTTCCTGCGACAAAAACAGTGACTGGTTTTTTTGTTATTTTCGCTAGTTCACCCGCAATGGTTCCAGTATCAGGAACCGTCATCATGGTGTGTTCCATATAAAATAAAATAGCTTGATCAGGGTTTTCGTCCGCATATCGCATTAAATGTTCTGCGCCCTTAAAGGTAGGCGTAGTATTTTTTTGAAAATTATGTAAGACATTTAAAAATAATTTTGTGGAAGGATGTATATCAGGGCATGCATCTAGTTGTTCTATTTTAAGGCCTACGGCATCTCCTGCTAAAGCAGCTCTCATATCTTTTTGATGCTGTTGAGTGCGGGCTACCTGTGGTTCAATGGTTCTCTCAAGCTCGCTTAACCGTGTGTCTTGTGCGTGTTGCCTGATATAAGATGTTGCTGTGCGTTGAGTGATAGCTGCCATGATAGAACTCTATGCATTAAATTTTTAATTGATTGCTATTTTGTAGTTGCTTCACTGCTAGGGCGGGCGGTGAATATAAGAATATATCTTAATAATTTAAATCAGTTTGTTGTAGCGTAAACCCTGCGCAATAGCTAATCAAAATTCTTGGTATGCTGTCAAGCGCTTAGTATGACTGAGGATTCTTGATTTTTAAGTCAATAATGCGCCCTATTAAATAAGACGTTAGATTTATTGTTCGCTGTAATATACTTCCATGCATGATGGGTTATGCAATAATTTTCGAATCGGCATGTTTGGCCAATCAGTCAGGTTTGTGAGTGCCTTTTGGTAGATCGCCCATTTTTCTTTGCCTTGTAATAACAAGATAGAGCAGCGAGATTTTTTTAATTCATTGAGCGATAAACTCATGCGAGCAAAAGGTGCATTGCGTGGATGCATGGCAATACAAGCATGGGGATAATTTAAATCGAGTGCTTGAGTAATATTTTCTGCGCAGGGAAAGAGCGAAGCGGTGTGACCATCTAAGCCCATGCCTAAAATAATGATGTCATAGGGTTTCGGTATTTTTTCCAATCGTGCATCGATGGTTTGAATAGCTTGTTCTGGTGTTGCATCATCGGTTTTTAAGCTAATCCATTGCGCTGCTTGGGCCTTGTTGATAAGCAAGGAATTTTTAATTAACCATTCATTGCTGTTGTGATCATCTACGGCTACCCAGCGTTCATCGGTTAGCGTAATCACAACGCGCGACCAGTCTAATTCCATGGTGCTTAATTTTTCGTAGAGTATTTTGGGTGTATTGCCACCCGATACAACCAAGGAAACTTGTTGCTGTTCTTTTAAGCGCTCGGTTAAATGACTTGTTATTTTTTCTGCTAATGTGACCGCCAAGTCGGACATAGAGGCGAAGCAATGTTGCTGAGGTTGGATTTCCATGATATTCGTTCCGTGCTAAGAAAATTCAGCTTAAGGATATCACCTATGACTGCTTACCCCCACATTCTCCAACCGCTTGATTTAGGTTTTACCCAATTAAAAAATCGTATCATCATGGGTTCTATGCATACTACCTTGGAAGAAGCGCACCAAGGTTTTGAACGAATGGCAGTTTATTATGCTGAACGTGCTCGAGGCGAAGTAGGATTAATTATTACCGGTGGAATTGCGCCTAACGAAGAAAGTTGTGGTATTGCTGGCGGAGCGAAATTAACCACTGATGCAGAAGTGGCTAAACATAAATTAATTACCGATGCCGTACATGCTGAAGGCGGAAAAATTTGCATGCAAATTTTACATACTGGTCGTTATGCCTATAACAATAAATTAATTGCACCTTCTGCGATTAAAGCACCGATTAATCCTTTTGTGCCGCGTGAACTGAGCAGTGAAGAAGTTTGGCAACAAATTGAAGATTTCGCTGAGTGTGCTTTCAATGCCCAACAAGCTGGTTATGACGGCGTAGAAATCATGGGTTCTGAAGGTTATTTCATTAATCAATTTATTGCGCAACGCACTAATCATCGCACCGATGAGTGGGGTGGCTCCTATGAAAATCGTATTCGTTTAGCGATTGAAGTGGTTAAGCAAACTCGTGAGCGAGTGGGTAAAAACTTTATTATTATTTATCGCTTATCTATGTTGGATTTGGTGGAGCAAGGCTCTACCTTAGAAGAAACATTAGTATTGGCCAAAGAAATTGAGCAAGCGGGCGCGACAATTTTAAATACCGGAATTGGTTGGCACGAAGCGCGGATTCCTACCATCGCAACTATGGTTCCCAGGGCAGCCTTCACTTGGGTAACAGCACGTTTAAAACAACAAGTCGCTATTCCTGTGATTACTTCCAATCGAATTAATATGCCGCAAGTAGCGGAAGAAGTGTTAGCGCGTGGCGATGCCGATTTAATTTCTATGGCGCGGCCTTTCTTGGCAGATCCGGAATGGATGAAAAAGGCTCGTGAAAATCGCGCTGATGAAATTAATACCTGTATCGGTTGTAACCAAGCTTGTTTAGATCACACCTTCACGGGGAAAATGAATTCCTGTTTAGTGAATCCGCGTGCTTGCCATGAAACCGAATTAAATTATTTGCCGACAAAAGCAGTGCAAAAAATTGCGGTGATTGGTGCGGGGCCAGCCGGTTTGGCGTGCGCAACTATTGCAGCACAACGTGGTCATCAGGTGACTTTATTTGAGGCGCAAAGTGAAATTGGCGGTCAATTTAATTTCGCAAAAACAGTGCCGGGCAAAGAAGAATTTTATGAAACGCTGCGCTATTACAAACGCCAAATCGAATTAACCGGCGTGCAATTGAAATTAAACAAAAAAGTGTCTGCAGAAGAATTATTAGCGCAAGACTTTGATCATATTGTCGTAGCGGCAGGTATCGCGCCGAGAACGCCAGCCATTCCTGGTGTGGAAAAAACTAACGTAGTCAGTTATGTGGACGTTTTCCGTGGCGCTGCGGTAGGTAAAAAAGTTGCCATTATTGGCGCCGGTGGAATTGGTTTTGATATGGCGGAATTAATTACCCATGATCCGCATGCTCACGCCAATGATATTGCTGAGTTCATGAAGCAGTGGGGTATTGATATGACCATGTCAACGCCTGGTGGTGTCGAAGGTGTCGCACCTTATTGGCCAGCGCCAGAGCGTGAGGTTTATTTGTTGCAACGTAAAACCACCAAAGTGGGTGATGGCTTAGGAAAAACCACGGGCTGGATTCATCGCGCTACGTTAAAAAATAAAGGCGTGCGCATGATTTCTGGAGTGGAATATGAAGCCATTACCGATCAAGGTTTACAAGTGAAAATTAATGGTCAGCCGCAATTATTAGCGGTGGATACCATTATTCTTTGTGCGGGCCAAGATCCCTTAAAAGAATTAGTTGCACCTTTGTCGCAAGGCAAAGCCAAAATCCATGTGATTGGTGGTGCTGATGTGGCTGCTGAGTTAGATGCTAAGCGAGCTATTAATCAGGGGTCTCGATTGGCTGCTGCATTTTAATAAAAAAATCCTGTCAACCCAAAGTTAAAATGTCCCCTTTTTTTCTGTCTTGCACTAAAAGCTTAACAAGCTGCCGTTTTACGCCAAGGATGGTGCGGCGATGGCTTCCTAGCAATATAAAGTCTCTGCTTTTTCTTCGCCTGGTCTACATATTGGTGAATAGATTTCTCATCAGCAATAGAAATGGGTTTTTCACCTCGCTTAAATGTCTTGTAGCTCAGTAGTTTTCCTTGATGCAATAAACTGATCT
>CAXNEI010000093.1:0-5649 GCA_964201195.1 Gammaproteobacteria bacterium | reverse complement strand
GCAGAAAAAACCACGGAATGAATTGCGCCCACTGCATGGCAGGCGAGCATGGCAACGACTGCATCAATGCCCATAGGTAAATAAACGCCAACCACATCACCGGGTTTAATGCCTTGGGCGCGAAGCATATTAGCGGTTTTATATACCCGATTTTGTAATTCAGCATAGGTCAGGCGGATAGGTGCAGATTTTCCATCGGTAGCTGGCATTTCTAGCGCGATCTGATTGGCGCGTTCTGGTGTAAACATGCTGTCGAGTAAATTCAATTTACCGCCGACAAACCATTGCGGTGTTTTTCCGCTCGCTTGTATATCAGCTAAATTACCTTGACGCACTTGTGTGGGTTGTTGGCGCCAAGTAACGCGATCTGTTTGTTTTGCCCAGAAGGTATCGATATCTTGAATGCTTTCCGCATGGCGCGTATTAGTAATATCTCTTAGTGTGTGAGAGCGAGTGGCACTATCTACTGCGTTTACCGAGGTGGCTTCATCCATTGAGGCGATTTTTGTTGGGTCGACGAGAGGATAAGGTGAGGTAGAAGTCAGTTGCAGTTTTGCTAATGACGAATTTTCAGTCTGTGGAATTATATTTTGTTCTGCTGGTAATAATGGAATAACAGGAGATAACGAGCGAGTTTTTTCCACGGGTAGCCTTCCTTAGCTGTTAAAAATAATTGAACGAATTGTCAATGACGAAATGAGTTGCTGCCTAAAAAAGCGAGCTCTTATTATTGGGAAATTATTCTTTTCTGCAAGACTTTTTTGGCATACGTAAGTTTTGTTTTTTTTCGATTAAATAAACCGCATGGATAAATCGATAGCATGTACATGCTTGGTCAGTGCGCCAAGTGAAATAAAATCTACGCCGGTTTCTGCAATAGCCAATAAATTATTTTCATCCACATTGCCGGAGACTTCTAATTTAGATTGGCCACGATTAATCGCGACAGCTTGGCGCAATAGCGCTAGATCAAAATTATCCAGCATAATAATTTCTGCTTTGGCATCGATGGCTTCTTGGAGTTGTACGAGATTTTCCACTTCAACTTCTACTTGTTTATGGGGTTCGATTTTGCGCGCGCGTTTTACTGCTTCATGGACAGAGCCACACGCAGCAATATGATTTTCTTTAATTAAAAAAGCATCATATAAACCAATGCGATGATTGGTACAGCCGCCGCATTGCACCGCATATTTTTGCGCTAAGCGTAAGCCTGGAAGCGTTTTTCGGGTATCTAATATTTTTACCGGTAAATGGGCCACTTTGCGTGCGTAATAACGGCTTAATGTGGCGGTGCCGGAAAGGGTTTGCAAAAAATTTAATGCGCAGCGTTCGCCGGTTAATAAAGTGCGTGCTTTGCCTTCTAAGCGAACTAAGGTTTGATTGGCTTCAATGGCATCACCATCATGCACTTGCCATTGAATCACTGTCAGTGGATCTAATTGACGAAAAACTTCATTAAACCAGGCAGTACCGGCCAATACAGCAGCTTCACGCACAATAATGGTCGCTTGCGCAGGTTGATGGGCATCGACCAATTGCGCAGTCAGATCGCCGGGGCCGATATCTTCTGCGAGTGCTTGTTCTACGTTGGTTTGAATAATTTGTTTGAAAATTTCTAGTTGCATCGGTTTCACACCTTAACGCTGTTGCTTGAGAATTAATTGATCACCCTGTTGAGTAAAGTTTAGCTGTTGCAATGCAGACATGCCCAATAATATTTGATTGCCTTTCATATTCGGCAGCAGCGTGCCTTCTAATTGTTTTAACTGAATAGAGCCAATGTGTAATTGTTGAATCCAGGTGTGATAAACCTGCGTAGTGCCATTTGCGGTGCTGCTAGAAAATTGCGCTCCCTGCTTTAAACCCAGTTGCGCAGCTAATTCGAGGGGAATGGCTACGTGAGAAGCGCCGGTATCTAATAAAAAAGTCACTGGGTGGTTATTGATGCTGCCATTGACTTGATAGGAGCCGTAGCGATTGCGTTGCAAAATAACGCTATTGACGCCAGTGGCATTGGTTGTAGTTGTTGGATTTTGATTCGGGTTGTCTCTTTGTTTTTCCATCCGATTAAAAATGAGCACTAATACAATAAGCAAAGCTAACCAAAAAAATATCAGCATCGCTTTGCCGATTTTTTGAATAGGCGTGAATGAAGGTTGAGTCATAAATATGCTGTTGTTGATTGATGGATTTTGGCATAATGCCGCTGCGTAAATTCAGTAACTGCATTAAAGTATACAACAAGGAAGTTTTCATTCATGAATAAAATAAAAGAATGTTTAGGTTGGCTGGCTGGCGAACGACTTCAGCCTATTCCAGCAGGATACTTGCCTACTACTAATCAATTTATTGCTGTGCAACCCACTGCAGCTCCGCCACCTCGTGCTGCTGCATTGCAAGATATGCGAGAGGTTGCTATTGGGCCTTTCAGTGCGCTGCAACATATTGAGCTGAGCAATATAGCCTATAAAGGTGGATCGGCTTTATTAAGCGGTTATCTCAAGGCTGCGGGTTGGAATATAAGAGCATCCGATACGCATCATATTCCAGCAGTGGGTCAGATGATTTTTGCGCTCAATCATGCGAGCAATTGGGATTCGGTGATTGTCACCTTAGCGCTTGCGCAACTATCCCATCTATGTAAAACCAATCCTTTGTCATTTGCGGCAAAACAAGAATTATTTAAAATTCCCGGTTTAGCTTGGGCATTAACTATGATGGAGCAAATACCCATCAATCGCGCTGCCCATGATGCTGCCGCGCTAGAAGTGTTTTTTGGCAAGGTTAAAGAGAAATTAGAGCAAGGCGGTAGTGTAGGATTTTTTCCTGAAGGTTCACGTACGCTAGATGGTAATTTACATCGATTAAAAATAGGTATGTTTCAATCGGCGACTCGAGAATGGGTTGATGGTTATCCTGCCGGCGATATTCAAATTGTTCCCGTAGGCATTATTGGTTTAGCAGGGCAAGAGCCTGATTGGGCCACTGTGCAGTGTTGTGGCCGCGATGTGGAAGTAAAATTTGCAGCGCCAAAAACCATTGATCAGTTGGTTGCTGAATTTAAGCAAAAATCTGTTGCAGCATTAAAAGAAAGATTTGCTCAGTGGCAGGAGAGTGAAGAGGGGGATGTTTTAGGATTATTGCAGCAGTTATTGTCTGCAAACGATCTGCACACTCTGTTAAAAGAAAATCTAGTCAGCGCGGATGGTGCAAAACAAAAAGTAGCACAAAAAATTCTGCTGCGTTGGTTGGCGCAAGACTTTGCTGAAATATTAGCGCAGACCAGTGGGCAGAACTACGTAGACTGCTATAGCAAAAAAAGTGGTGTAGTGACTCATCATAATAAAAGCGATTAAAAGCAAATTCTCCGATCCTTGTGATTGACAAGCTTGGAGTGCCTCAATAGAATGCTGCGCTCTCTGTTCGATGATACCCCGCCATTTTAATGGTGACTTGTAAGGGGCTATAGCTCAGCTGGGAGAGCGCAACACTGGCAGTGTTGAGGTCAGCGGTTCGATCCCGCTTAGCTCCACCACCTTTAAGAGCCGGGTTGAAAGAAAGAGCAGAGCTGAAAAGTTAGAGAGCGTTTATATCTGTTTTGTCCCCTTCGTCTAGAGGCCTAGGACATCGCCCTTTCACGGCGGTAACAGGGGTTCGAATCCCCTAGGGGACGCCATCTATCCTGCGCATTTGAATTTTATGCTGTGTTGTCTTCGCGACTTCACCCCAGTCATGTATCAAATGCATACACTCCTGGGGCTTCAATCGTTCGACGCCTTGCCTAAAATCCAACTGCTTGGATATATTTTTCATCCATCTCATTCAGATCATTTTCTTCTATAGCAACCTCGGCAATCATCACCTAGAGTAATAAAATCTATTGCCTAGCATCGGAGGGATTCTCCATGAAAAAATTTAAAGCGTCTCATCGCTTAAGCATTGAACAAGAAGTGATTACTGCGGTAGTCACTCTTTATATGACTATTGCGCTAGTGATGATTGTGATTCATTACATACAGCCCGCGGATCAGGCAACAGTGACTTCTTCTGTTTCGCCTTCACATGCTGCCTCGAGGGTGGCGCCATGATTCGTAGTGTCATTAAAATTGCTGACCAACTTTCCATCGTGCCAGATTTGCCACAAGCAGAAAATGATCATCAAGTATTATGGTTAGATGTGAATGCACCCACAGCTGAAGAGATTGCTCGTTTACATGAGCGTTTTGGTTTTGATGCGAAGCCACAAAGTGGCAGCGTAGTTGAGGATGCGCGTTACCTTTATATGCGTGCGCGATTGATTGCATTAGATGCTACGGGCGGGCCTTCGTTCGGTACAGTCACTTTTGTCTTGGGCGATCATTTAGTCGCAACTATCTGCGAGCAGCTGGATTTTCAACCTTTTACCATTGCTCTGCAGCGTTGTATTCGCCGGCCCAGTCATGCAGAAAGCCCAAAAGCGATGCTGCGTGTCTTGTTGCAAGTAGCTAACGACAGCGCAGATCAAGTAATCGATAGCATTGCCGATGAATTAGAAGTCAGCGCTGATGAAATTGTGGCTATTTCTGATGGCTTTAATGAACAGGGCAAAGAATTGGGCGTCGTGGATCTGGTGGCAACCATGCGTAGCTTGAATGAAAAAGAAGAATTAATTTCTCGTTGTTTGGAGGCGCAATTGTCTCTTGCGCGGACCGTGCGTTATTTAAGTGGTGAAGTCGATAATCGCACCGAAGCTGATTTACAATCTTTAGTCACTGAGCTAGCCGGTGACGTTGCGGGAGTGAAAGAGCACGCAGCGTTTGAGCATGAAAAAGTGCGTTATTTGCAAAATGGCGTGACTAACATTTTGAATATTAAGCAAAACCAAATCGTCAAAGTATTCACTATTATTACTGCAGTATTCTTGCCGCCTACGCTAGTGGGTACTTTCTATGGAATGAACTTCGCCGTAATGCCGGAGTTGTCTTGGGAGCACGGTTTTATTTATTCCATGATGCTGACTTTGTTGGCTGCTATTTTGCCGTTGCTCTATATCAAAAAAAGGGGCTGGTTGCGCTAGAGGCTATTCAACAATCGCTTTCGCGTATTGATCAATCCTTCGAAGGTACTAAGCAGGGAAGGCGATAGCTGTACACGGGATTGCTTGCGCTTATTCAGCCAATGCTCCATGAAAGCAATTTCTTGCTGTAATTTGAAATCTAATAAACTTTGGTGGGCTTGTGCTTGCGAAGAGTGGTTTAACATAATCATCCATGGCTATGTGGCTTTCTTTACGAAAGACTGTTCATTCCGTTAGAGCCTATTTAAAATCTACTACGCTTGCCAATACTGTGTTGAAAATCGACTCAAAATGCTCAAGTATTATTTATACGTTCCGCTTTTTTGTCAATTTTCGCCGTGTCTTGGCTTCGCTCGTGACGATTTTAAACAGGCTCTTACAGCGTAGAAAGATCAAAAAAATCATTCAATAAGAAGATGGCTCCACAGGCAGGACTCGAACCTGCGACCCAGCGGTTAACAGCCGCTTGCTCTACCGACTGAGCTACTGTGGAATAAAAGTAACCGTGCGATTCAGGCCGCGTATAGTAATAATCGAAAGTAGCTCGGTCAAGCGTTAGTTTGCAAAAAGCTGTTGCAGTTCATGTTTCT
>CAXNEI010000092.1:0-5680 GCA_964201195.1 Gammaproteobacteria bacterium | reverse complement strand
CGGCTATGTTTTTATTGGGCGCAGCAAGCAGCGCCCCTACAGAAAAAATTGCAATCAACAGATTTAAATCACTACCAGAAATTTTAAGGATCACACCTAATGAACGCCGATATGCTCAACACTTTTGTTCGCCAAGCTATTCCTTTTGTTGGCCGCAGCGAACTCAATATCCTCGAAGCCAAACCAGGCTATGTAAAATTAATGATGCCTTTTTCGGTGAATAAAAATCACGTGGGCTCTATGTATGCCGGCGCACAATTTACCCTGGCAGAAATTACCGGCGGTATTATTTTTATGAGCAGCTTTGATCCACAAAAATTTTATCCGCTGGTGAAGGAAGTGACTATTCGCTATAAAGCGCCCATGACTAGCGATGCTACAGTAGAAGCTTATTTAGGCGCAGAAGAACTGCAAAGAATTCAAATGGAATTAGACAGTCAAGGTAAATCAGATTTTACGTTAGACATGCAATTGATGAATACTCAAGGCGAAGCGGTTGCTTTGGTGCAGGGCCTCTATCAAGGTAGAAAGACAGGGTAGAAAAAAGTAGGGGCACGGCATGCCGTGCCCCTACGATAGCCGCTTGAAAATTAAATCCCACACACCATGCCCTAATTTCACGCCGCGCTCTTCGAATTTAGTGCGCGGACGTAAAGTGGGCTGGTGATAAAATCCATCAGCAGCAGAAGATTGATTCGCTAACGCAGTATTTTCTGATAAGACTTCTAGCATCTGCTCGGCATAATTTTGCCAATCAGTCGCCAAATGAATCATGCCATCGGATTTTAATTTCTGCGTTAATAAGCGCACAAAGCCTGCTTGAATTAATCGGCGCTTATGATGACGTTTTTTATGCCAAGGATCGGAGAAGAAAATATGCAGGCCAGTTAAACTCGCATCCGCTATATGATGGGTTAATATTTCCACTGCATCTGCATTCACTGCTCGCACATTGGTTAATTGTTTGTCTTCTATACCTTGCAACAAACGACCTACACCAGGGCGATGCACTTCGATGCCGATGAAATTATTCTCTGGCATGGCTTGCGCCATCTGCAATAAACACTGACCATCACCGAAACCAATTTCAATAATAACGGGATGATCATTGCCGAAAATAGTGAGGAAGTTGAATTGAGCTTCAGGTGCTGGAGCTAACAACCACTGTGCAGAAAACACATCAATTGCACGTTGCTGGCCAGGGGTTAATCGACCCTGGCGCAGCACAAAACTACGAACAGTGCGCATTTTTATCACTTTAAAAGTCTTTAAATCGCAGAAGAATCGTGACGTCGTCGACGCAAATAACCACCCCGTCGGGCAGTATCATCCCCTTCCGCATGGCCATTCGGCTCTGACTTAGAAGTAGGCGTTATTTTTTCTGCGCGCACCTTGCTACGACCATATAAACCGGTGCGACGCTTTAAGGTAATACCCACTTGCTGCGATAATTGCTCTACTTGATCGCCGACCAATTCTTGATATTGTCCAGGACGCCAGTCGCGCTGTAATTTAATATGGCCAAAGCGAATCCGAATTAAGCGACTGACTTGCAAACCTTGTGATTCGAACATCCGACGAATTTCGCGATTTTTGCCTTCACCAATAGTGACGTGGTACCAATGATTTTTACCATCACCACCAGCATCCACGATTTGACTAAATTTTGCGATGCCATCTTCCAATGCCACGCCGGTCAGTAAATTATTCAGCGATTCTTGCGTAATATCGCCATAAACACGGGCTGCGTATTCACGTTGCACTTGAGAAGAAGGATGCATCAAGCTGTTGGCTAGATCGCCGTCGGTGGTAAATAACAACAGACCTGTAGTAGCAATATCTAAACGCCCCACCACAACCCAACGCTCATTTTCCAATTTTGGTAATCGATCAAATACGGTAGGTCGACCTTCGGGATCAGTGCGAGTACACACTTCACCTTCCGGTTTGTAATAAACCAATACGCGACGAGGCGCTCGACGATAATCCCCTAGCGGACCACCGCTGGCATTAGCATTATTGCGTGGTTCTTTCAGACCGCGACCATACAAACCAACGGGTTGTTGCTGCTGTTGTTGTTGAGGCGCATTGCGATTAGGCCGAGCAGCAGCACCGCGATAATTAGCCGAAGGAGGCTGATAGCTTCCTGGTTGATGATTGCCAGTATTAGGTTGATAGATATTCCCTGCTGCCTGATATTGGCTTTCTTTGTTGTAGAACCCAGCTGGTTGTTGTCTGGGTGCAGCAGTTGCGGAGCCAACAGGCCGACCATCAACGCGAACTTCATCACGAGGCCCAACTCGATCACCTAAACGGGCCATAGCGCCATTAATTTTAACGCGGCCATCTTCGATCCAATCTTCAATGGCACGTCGAGAACCTAACCCTAAATGGGCCAGTACTTTTTGGATTCTTTCTTCAGTCATGGGAATTTAACTCTGTCTCTTATTGGTAATAAAAAGGTGATACTAAAAAAGTGGGCAATGAACAACGATTAGGAATAAAACAACCAGCATCGGTGGCCAACTGTAAAGGATTTCTTTAGAAGCAGGTACCTAATCTAAAGAAGATTCAATATCCTGTAATTCCGCTGCCGCCTGAACTAATTCTTCCAGAACTAATTGTTCCTGCGGTGGAGCAATAGGAACAGGCACTCCAGCTAACTCCTTGACCTCAGCCAAAGTAGGCAATTGATCTAAATTGGCCAAATTAAAATAATCTAAAAACATTCGGGTTGTTGCATACATAGCCGGACGACCTGGTACATCTTTGTGGCCTACGCTATGAATCCAACTGCGCTCTAATAAGGTACGAATAATATGCGTACTCACGCTCACTCCGCGAATATCTTCAATTTCTCCGCGAGTAATCGGTTGTCGATAAGCAATCAGTGCCAAGGTTTCCAATAACGCACGAGAATATTTTGTGGGCTTCTCTTCCCATAACCGTGCGACAGAAGGAGCAATATGAGTGGCAACTTGAAAACGATATCCACTAGCGACTTCTTTTAAAATCACGCCTCGATCTTGATAGTCATCCATCAAGGATTGAATTACCTCTTTGATTTCAGCATCCGTTGGCGCGGGCTCATCCCATAATCCTTTCAGCTGAGCTGTTGTCATGGGTTGATCTGCAGCAAACAATGCTGCCTCGATAATCATTTTTAATTCCGTTTGCATTGGCAGTTCCGCAGGCACTGCTAACTCCGCGGCTGTCAGCTCTGTTGGTGCTTTCAGTTCTGTTGGTGCTTTCAGTTCTGTTGGTGCTTTCAGTTCTGTTGATAATAGCGGGGCATCGTCGGTCATAAGATTTCATTATCCTCTGTCAGCTCAAGATCACTGGTCACTCGCAAACGTACATGAATGGGTGAAAAAGGCTCGCCTTGCACCAACTCCACCATAGATTCTTTCATCAACTGCAACAGCGCTAAAAAAGTCACCACCACACCTAATCGACCTTCTTCTACCGTAAACAGCAAAATAAAAGGCACAAACTCGCCGCTACGCAACCGCTCTAATATCATCGACATGCGCTCACGGGTGGATAATTTCTCTCGTTGCACATGATGACTTTCAAATAAGTCAGCACGGGCCAATACATCCTTTAGCGCTAATAAAACATCGCGCAACTCTATGTCTGGGTGAACTAATGGCGTTTGATAGTCGGGCCTATCCAAACCCACCACAAAAAAATCTCGGCCCACTTGCGGTAATTGCTCTAAGGCTTCTGCACCTTGCTTACAGCGTTCATATTCTTGCAAGCGACGCAGCAACTGCACACGAGGATCATCCTCTTCGCCTTCATCATGTTTAGGCCGCGGCAACAAGGAGCGCGATTTAATTTCGCCCAACAATGCAGCCATCACTAAATATTCTGCCGCCAACTCCAATCGCAAACTTTTCATCAACTCCATATAGGTCATATATTGACGAGTTACTTCAGCAATGGAAATTTGCAGAATATCTAAATTCTGCCGACGAATTAAATACAGTAATAAATCCAATGGACCTTCAAAGGCATCTAGCACCACTTCTAACGCATCCGGTGGAATATATAAATCTTGCGGCAGATCAAGCATTGCCAGACCATTCACTCGCACACTTTTCTCTATGGATTCCAAGTCAGTATTAGCAGCAGCCTGTAAAAATACATCTACTACTGAGGAAACATTAGGTGCGGTTACGGCGCCTTGCTCCACGACAACAGATGCGTCCTCTGCATCGATGTTGTTAGTTTCTTCACTATGGCGTTTAGCTAAATAAGATCGCGCTAATTCTGCCGGCGTTTTGATGGATTGATTCAAATTAATCACCTATAGCCTAAATAGCCCAAGCCCATCACCGATCGCACCTCTTCTAAAGTCTCTCGCGCAATTTCTCGCGCAGCCTCTGCACCTTCAGCCATAATGCTTCTCACTAAATCAGGATGGCCTTCATATTCCCGAGCGCGCTCACGAATCGGCGCTAATTCTACTTCAATGCCATCGCTCACTTTCTTTTTGCATTCTATACAACCAATACCCGCAGATTTACAGCCTTCTTGTACCCACTCTTGAGTTGCCACATCAGAATAAATTAAATGCAATGACCACACAGGGCACAATCCTGGCGTACCCGGATCCGAACGGCGCACCCGAGCAGGATCGGTAGGCATAGTGCGAATTTTATCGGCTATTTGCTCTGGCGCTTCACGCAAGGGAATCGCATTACCGTAAGACTTAGACATTTTCCGTCCATCCAAACCCGGCATTTTTGCATGAGCAGTCAGCAAAGGTTGCGGTTCCGGCAAAATCACTTTGCCACCGCCTTCTAAATCACCGAGCAAACGTTCCTTATCCACCAAAGTTAATTGTGGATGATCACTCACTAAAGCTTGCGCAGTAGATAATGCCTGCTCATCACCTTGTTCGAGATAATTTTTCTTCCATTGGGCATAGAGGTCTGCGGATTTTTTACCCATTTTTTTAATAGCAGCAATAACACCCTTATCAAAATCGGGGCCACGACCAAATAAATAATTAAAGCGTCGCGCCACTTCCCGTGTTAGCTCTACATGCGCTACTTGATCAGCACCCACCGGTACCAAGCCTGCTTTATACGCTAAAATGTCAGCGCTTTGCAGCAGCGGATAACCTAAAAACCCATAGGTAGAAAGATCTTTTTCTTTAAGTTTTTCTTGCTGATCTTTGTAGCTAGGCACGCGCTCTAACCAACCTAACGGCGTCATCATCGATAATAATAAATGCAGTTCCGCATGTTCCGGCACATGAGATTGAATAAACAAGGTTGCTGAACCAGGGTTCACTCCTGCGGCCAACCAATCAACAACCATATCCCAGACAGATGCTTCAATCCCCTGCACTTGATCATAATGCGTCGTCAATGCATGCCAATCCGCCACGAAAAAAAAGCACTCATATTCATGCTGCAACCGCACCCAATTGCTTAGCACACCCTGATAATGGCCCAAATGAAGGCGCCCAGTAGGACGCATCCCTGATAAAACTCGCTGTTGTGTCACCACTGCGTTCAAGCATCACCTCGGTTGTTAAAAATGCCTGGGCAGTAAAGCGTAAATTCTCTGCGAACTCAAGGCCCGACCTTGTTATACAAAAGCCTATTGTTCATAATCGGCAGTAGCTCTTCTGCTCAGAAAACTTCGCGCCTAGGAAATAGAGAGA
>CAXNEI010000091.1:0-5695 GCA_964201195.1 Gammaproteobacteria bacterium | reverse complement strand
ATGCTGAAGCTTTTGTGAAAAAATTACTGGGCACGCATTTGGTGACCTATCAAACGGATGAAAAAGGCCAGCCGGTTAATCAAATTCTCATTGAATCCTGCACCGATATTGCCAACGAATTATATTTAGGCGCTGTAGTAGATCGTAGTTGTCGTCGAATTGTTTTTATGGCATCGACAGAAGGCGGCGTTGAAATTGAAAAAGTAGCCCACGAAACACCAGAAAAAATTCTTAAGGCAGTGATTGATCCATTAGTCGGTGCGCAGCCTTATCAAGCGCGAGAAATCGGTTTTCAATTAGGTCTAAATCCCACGCAAATTAAACAATTCACGCCTATTTTTTTAGGTCTAGCGAAATTATTTGCTGAAAAAGATTTGAGCTTATTAGAAGTGAATCCATTGGTAATTACCACCGAAGGCAATTTACTTTGTTTGGATGCAAAAATTGTTATCGATAGCAACGCAGTATTCCGTCATGCTGATTTACAAGCCATGGCTGATTCAAGCCAGGAAGATGAGCGCGAGCGTCGAGCAGCAGAATGGGAATTAAGTTATGTTTCCTTAGATGGCAATATTGGTTGCATGGTCAATGGCGCCGGTTTAGCCATGGGCACGATGGATTTAGTGAAATTAAAAGGCGGAGCGCCAGCGAATTTCTTAGATGTGGGCGGCGGCGCAACTAAAGAGCGCGTCAGTGAAGCTTTTAAAATTATTTTATCGGATGCCAAAGTCAAAGCCGTGTTAGTGAATATTTTCGGTGGCATTGTGCGTTGTGATTTAATTGCTGAGGGTATTATTGGTGCGGTGAATGAAGTGGGCGTTAAAGTGCCTGTGGTAGTTCGATTAGAAGGAAATAATGCTGAATTAGGCAGTAAAAAATTAGTGGACAGTGGATTAAATATTATTGCCGCCAGTGGATTTGATGATGCTGCGGAAAAAGTAGTTGCAGCAGCAGGAGCACAACAATGAGCGTATTAGTCAACAAAAATACCAAAGTCATTTGCCAAGGTTTTACCGGCGCACAAGGTACTTTGCATTCTGAACAAGCGATTGCCTACGGGACAAAATTAGTCGGTGGAGTGACACCAGGAAAAGGCGGCAGCAAACATTTAAATTTACCGGTATTTAATACGGTGGCGGATGCGGTCAATGAAACCGGTGCAACGGCCAGTGTTATTTATGTACCTGCAGCTTTTTGCAAAGATTCTATTTTAGAAGCAGCCGATGCAGGCATTGAATTAATTGTTTGCATTACTGAAGGCATTCCTGTCATGGATATGTTATTCGTCAAAGAATATATCGACCGCAAACCAGGTGTGCGTTTAATTGGGCCTAATTGTCCGGGCATTATTACGCCTGGCGAATGCAAAATTGGTATTATGCCTGGCTCCATTCATTTACCAGGAAAGGTGGGTATTGTTTCTCGCTCTGGCACATTAACTTATGAAGCCGTAAAACAAACCACGGATTTAGGTTTAGGCCAATCTACTTGTATTGGAATTGGTGGTGATCCGATTCAAGGAATGAATTTTGTTGATGTATTAACTTTATTTCAACAAGATCCGCAAACCGAAGCCATTATTATGGTGGGTGAAATTGGCGGCGCCGCAGAAGATGAAGCCGCAGAATATATTAAAAAATATGTGACTAAACCCGTAGTGTCTTATATTGCTGGTGTCACTGCTCCGGCTGGAAAACGTATGGGCCATGCGGGTGCAATTATTTCTGGTGGCAAAGGTACAGCAGCAGAAAAATTTGCTGCACTTGAAGCGGCTGGAGTAAAAACCGTAAAAAATCCTGCGGAAATTGGTAAGGCGATTTTTGAATTGTTAAATAATTCATAAAAACCACCCCGCCTCTTCGAGGCACCCCTCCAAAGGAGGGGAATTTTCAAGGTATTATTAGGCCGCTTTTTGAGACAGAATATCCCAGCCAGGAAAAACCAAAACAGCGGGATGGCATTTGAGTGCTCTCGCAAGTATTTTAGCGCGCTCAACGCCTAGATTAATTCGATCATTTTCTATGGCAGAAAGGGTGGCTTGAGGAATGCCCGTTAATGCAGCTAATTGATTTTGACTTAATTCCTGTAGCTCACGCAAAATCCGAACAGACTCACCCACTGAAACATCAACACGTTTTTTAGCTCGACTAAAATTTTTCATGGCTAAGGCCTCCTATAATCATGGGGTGTTACTTGGACCACATGAATCAACAAAATATTGGAAATGACCTGGTAGATAATTCGCCACTGTAATCCCAGTCGAGAAGAGCGGAAACCTTTCCACTGACCTGACAAAGCTTCGTCGTGAAAACCCTTTATTGCACGTAGCCCAGCAGGTCCAGATAATCTTGCGATATCTTTCCATTTTTCATAGCGTTTCAAAACTTCTATTGGCACTGTGCTCGATAGTTGTTTATCAACGCGGCGATGTTCTTTGATCTCCCACATGCTTAATTATGGATATACCATAGTTGGTATGTCAAGTGGTTTTAGGAGGGTAAAAAATCCAGCAGAAATTGGTCAGGCGATTGTTGAACTGATTATCGTATAGTGCTTAATTTTTTGTAACTTCCCAGCTACATGCAAAAAATAGGGATGGCTCGTTCGGGCTGAGCTTGTCGAAGCCTATTTATATCAAGGTAAAATGGGCAGTGATGAATGGCTGCCTTATTTCTCCTCAAAAGCAATGGGTGATGTATTATTGTTGGCAGCTCAAAAATATTCAGCAATAGATTTTTTGGTTTTGTGTGGTCATACGCATAGCGAAGCCTGCTATTTGCCATTATATAATTTAACAGTAAAGGTAGGTAACGCAGAATATTTTCAACCTGCTATACAGAGCATAATCACTGTTTAGTTTGAAGCCCGTCAATCGAAAGCTGCCGCTTATATTAAAAAATACGTCAGCAAACCAGTAGTTTCTTATATTGCTGGTGTGACTGCACCAGCGGGAAAACGTATGGGCCATGCGGGTGCAATTATCGCTGGTGGCAAGGGTACTGCGGCAGAAAAATTTGCTGCGCTTGAAGCGGCTGGAGTAAAAACCGTAAAAAATCCTGCGGAAATAGGCAAAGCGATTTTTGAATTGTTGAGCTGATTATCTTATAACATCGATTTTTTTGTATAAAATATGTTGCTTTTCTATGTTTTGATCCGGTATATTGCCTCTGTTCTTCTTAAGAAATAGAAGCATTATATTTTATCAAGGCAAAAAAAATGAACCATATAACAGCAATTAATCCTACTAATTCGTTTTCTCCTTCAGTTGATTTAGGGGGGAGTTCGGCATCAAGTGCGCTTTCTCAAGCGACTCTTGTTAATGGCGCTGGTATTTTTAACAGAATATCTAGTGGTATACAAAATTTAAGAGGCGCCTGTCATCAGCCTCTTGTGCTTCTAGCAGGAGCTGCTCTTTTCCCAGTAGGTGAGGCTCTTGATGGTTGTACTGTCTCTTATAGTGATCTTTGTGGCCTGTATGTTGATGCAGTCAACAAAACGAATAATCTGCAGGGCGAATATAATACTCTGCAGGGCGAATATAATACTCTGCAAGACAAGTCTAATAATCTGATTTCTTGCCTTGTTCCTCTTAGTTTTTCTGATTCAAACCCAAGCCAGGTTAAAGTAACAGCACTGTTTTTAACTGGGGTCGGAGTTGCAGGTGTTGTTGGGTTTATGGCAGGTCGTTGGATTGGAAATAATCCTATTGCAGCTCTTCCGCGACAAGGTCGACGAAATGATGGTCCCGAAGCTGCTGCTGCTATTCAACGACGAAATAATATTGCTGCTGTTGCTCAACTAGGAAATAATATTGCTGCTGTTGCTCAACTACAACATGCTATAGATGATCTAGTGCCGCAACAGGCAGCGAATCATGTAGTTATAAATATAGGCCAAGATCTACAAGTGGTTAATAACGCAAGCGATATGCGAGAAGCTGCAAGCGACGATGACGAGATTTTTTTTGATGCGCATGATTCCCCAGTAAGAGGAGGTGAAACTCTTGGTGAGTCTATTCAGCTTACGAATTTGCATGACTCTAATGATGTAGGCATCACAGGAATGGCTGAAACCAATATCGATAGCGCCGCCGTTACCCGGCAGACCAATGAAAGCACTGCTTAATTTTTCCCAAACAACGCCTCAATTCTAAAAATAACAGCAGGCGTAAATTCGTGATTTTCTTCTAAGGGCCAATTCAGTTGTGGTTCAACTTCATAAAACAACCAAGGTCGATAAATATTTCTGCGGTAGCGCATGCTGACACTATAATTTTCTGCAGTAGTATGCGGCAAAGTAAAGCCATCGGTAGCTATGGTATAAGACAAAGCTTGCTTGGTATCTAATTGATGGAATAAGGTTAACTGCTGCAGCCAATCGACACCTTGAGATTCTTCTGAAAAAGTTGCCACACTGGTCCAGCGAATTAATTTATCACGCCCTAATTGATGATCTAAATCCAATTGTGTTTTTTCACCAAAGCCTTCTTGGGCGCGCCAAAAAAAAGTTTCACCAAAGGTCCAACGTTGTTTTTCATTCACCGCATAATAATAACGGAATTGGCTTTTGACAAAAGGATCTAGTCCGTTATTTAATCGAATTCCCACATCTAAATTTAATTGGCGATTATTTTTGGCATCGGCAATCCAGCGTAGCGTAGCATTGTAATGAGTATCGGCCTGGTTCGTTGTTGGCAGTGCTTCTTCTGAAGGTGAAAGGCTGTCTTGATCTTCGCTGTCATCGGTAATTAATACATTCAATCTTTTTTGTAGATTGGGCAAAACAATGCGCGCCCGTAAACGGGGATTAAAAGCAAACACTGTGTGGTTTTCTTGGGTGATAACAAAAGAATTGTACAGGCGCACAAAGGAGGAAGTGTATTCTTTATCATTGCGGCTATCACCAAAAAAGTGATCAAAATTGGCAGCGGTATTACAGACACGCTCAGACCAGCGTGAATGGGTGCGATCCAACCAAGAAGTTGATTCCGTGCTGTAGGAATCTGCGCAACTGACTTGTGGTTCAGTATTTTCCTTATCAAAATGTTCTGCAGCTTGCACAGGATTACAGAGCAATAGTAAGCTCGCGCTCGTGATTAATCGCGGGAAATAGCTCAAGAGACTATTATATTGTCTAACCTGTTTACTCATCCCTCTATTATAGGTAGAAAATTTAAATGAAGCTGAATAGCAAAACGCTTATTTTTGTCGGGCTGTGCGTCTATGCCCTGTGTTTGTTATCTCTGATTCCTGCAGCGGGAGTGATGAAAAAATGGGCTGCAGATGCGCAGTTATCCGTGGATTCAATGGAGGGAGATTTTTGGCGAGGCCATGCCAGTGTGCATACCTTAGGGCCTTCTGCTGCGCAGTGGCAAAGCACTCAGGTAACTTGGCGATTTAATCCCTGGCATTTATTAGCTGGCGGTTTGGGCTTTGATGTGGCATTAAAAAATCCCCATTTTGAATTGCAGGGTACAGTGGTGACCGGCATTCGTCGCGTTATAGTGCGTCATCTGAGCGGCCATGCTTCTGGTGCGTGGCTGAGTTATTTTATTCGCAACCAGCGCGTCGCTTTCAGCAATGATATTCAACTGAAGGATTTATTAATCGATGTTAATTATCGCTCAAGACGAGTGAGATCCGCTGACGGTGAAATCAGTTGGCCTGGCGGTGTGATGAATTATCCAGCAGGAGTT
>CAXNEI010000090.1:0-5728 GCA_964201195.1 Gammaproteobacteria bacterium | reverse complement strand
CCAAATTCGTCCTGCGGGAACGTAAAGTCGGAAGATTAAATTCCGCTCAATGTCTCCCAAAAATGCCTCTGCAAGAACTGTTACCTCCGCATTCCGTTTATATGGCACAAGCGTTACATTCTTCGAGCGCATCCATGTGATGGCGGCTTGTGTGGTTTCCGCTGGCGGATACGGTTTGTATTGCTCCCTGAATTTGTCGGTTTGCTCGCCCTCCAGCAAGTCTTCGAATATGAAGAATTGATTTGGGGTGTTACCAATTTTGTCGAATAATTCTTCGCGAACGCTCTGATACTTTGGGTCGGTTACGAGACGTACGACGCGTGGGGTGAATTTCGCTAGAGTGCATGAGACATTAAAGTCTTCGAAAATTTTGGATATTGAAGTCCAGTTCTCAGGCAATGAGTCAAGAATTTTCTTTTTGTACTGCCGATTGGATGATTTCAATGAACTGAGAATTCCTTCATGATCAACCCACCCAAGAAGCAGCACAAGCGGTTCTGCTGGGTTAAGCATGAATTCAAATTCAAGCTCCTCTGCTTCGTCGAGTTTTTCAAAGTTGCTCATATTTCCCCAAAAGTTCTAACATACATTACACACCCCAAACGGGGCATATCTTGGTGAATGAATTCGGATAAAATCCGCCCATAATCAATATTCGCGCTAGTCTAAACGGCATATTGGAAATGGCAAAGCATAATCCAATTAAGTTCATCGGGCGCAGCAAGCAGCGCCCCTACATTTCGTAAGTTGAGATGCCTTTTTCATCGATGGTTAGCCAGGATTCTTGTTCATACCAATCACCCAACACAATACGATGAGCAATGCCTTTGCGTGTCTGTAGATGATGGATATTAGGTCGATGGGTATGGCCGTGAATTAATACTTGTGCGGGATATTTTTCTAGCGTATCAATCACCGCTTGCGGAGTGACATCCATAATCGCTATGGATTTTTGTGCATTGGCTTGTTGGCTAGCAGCGCGAGCTTGTTGGGCAAAAGCTAAACGTTCAGCGAGTGGTTTAGTGAGAAAGTCTTTTTGCCATTGCGGATCGCGTACTTGCTGACGAAATTGTTGATAAGCAGTATCTTGAGTACAGAGCGCATCACCGTGCATTAATAAATACCGCATGCCCGCCACATCTAACGTGGTGTAATCATCAATTAATGAACATCCACTCATGCGGCAAAAAGTTTCGCC
The DNA here is from genome assembly GCA_964201195.1 of Gammaproteobacteria bacterium. Lineage (GTDB taxonomy): Bacteria > Pseudomonadota > Gammaproteobacteria > Pseudomonadales > JAHFSE01 > JAHFSE01. Next base: position 4,530 of record CAXNEI010000090.1, on the reverse strand, counting down.
TAATAAAAAATCCCGATTGCCGTGCAGAATATAAATGGCTGTGCCTCGCTCAGTGGTTTTTTTCAGCGCATGAATAATCGAAAGATTAAATTCAGATAAATGATCATCTCCGAGCCAGACTTCAAACAGGTCACCTAAAATATACAGCACATCGATGCCTGGTGTTTCTTGTGCTAAAAAATCGAAAAACGCCCTGGTAATGTCAGGGCGCTCAGGTTCGAGATGCAGGTCAGAGATAAATAAATAGCGAGGCAATTTATTCCACTACCTCTGCAGAAATTACTTTCACTGGTGTGACGGGCACATCTTGATGAAAGCCATTATTGCCAGTTTTCACTGCCACAATTTTTTCTACCGTAGGCATGCCAGCAGTGACCTCACCAAATACCGCATAACCCCAGCCATTGCCAGATTCTGAGCTGAAATTCAGAAAGTCATTATCTTTCACATTAATAAAAAATTGTGCGCTAGCAGAGTGTGGTTCGTTGGTGCGGGCCATGGCTACAGAGCCAATTTTATTTTTTAAACCATTATTGGCTTCGTTTTTAATCTGCGCTTGCGTAGGTTTTTGTTCCATTTTTTCATCAAAGCCACCGCCTTGAACCATAAATCCTGGAATGACGCGATGAAAAATGGTGTCGTTATAATGACCGGATTTTACGTAGCTTAAAAAGTTTTCCACGGTTTTAGGCGCTTTTTCAGCATTGAGCGTTAATTCGATATCGCCGAGGGAGGTTTTGAACAGTACTTTAGACATCTATATATTCCTTAAAAATTAAATATGATGATCCATCGACAGTGCTGGATCATCTTCTTGCGGACGTTGCCCCGTAATTTTTGCCGGCACGCCTGCCACGGTAGTATGCGGCGGCACATTCTCTAACACCACGCTGCCTGCTGCAACCTTCGCGCATTTACCTACTTCCACATTGCCTAATACTGTCGCATTCGCACTGAGCAATACACCTTGACGAATTTTTGGATGCCGATCTCCAGTCTCTTTGCCTGTGCCACCTAAAGTGACGCCGTGCAAAATCGACACGCGATCTTCAATCACAGCAGTTTCACCCACAACAATGCCAGTAGCATGATCAATAAGAATGCCGCTGCCAATTTGCGCAGCAGGATGAATATCCACTCCTAGCACAGTAGAAATGCGATTTTGGAAAAATAGCGCCAGCGATTCACGGCCTTGTTGCCAAAGCCAGTGAGCAATGCGATAGCCTTGTAGTGCGTGAAAACCTTTAAAAAATAAAAATGGCGTTGAATAAATTTTGCACACAGGATCCCGCTCTTTGGTGGCGCGAATGTCGTTGGCCACCGAAATAATAATAGAGGGATCTTTGCTCAGTGCATCATCTGCTACTTCACGAACCAGTAGGGCAGGCAAAGTATTGCAGTTAAGAATATTGGCTAAATGAAAGCTGAGCGCAGCCGCTAAGCTTGAGTGATTCAATACAGTAGAGTAAAGAAAACTAGTCAGCATAGGTTCTTGCTGGGCTTGTTGCTGCACTTCTTGCAAAATCTGTTGCCAGAGCCAAGTTGGATCTGTAGGGGTTAAGTCAGTGCAATGCTTCATAGTTCTTGTCCTATAGAAATCAGACCCATAGAATAGCCTGCCACTTTTTATATTGCCATACGAGTTTAACCGCCCATGAGCCATTCTGAATCTGACCATAAAAAAACCACGCATTTTATTCATAAAATCATTGAAGAAGATTTAAGCAGTGGCAAGCGCGCAAATGTAGTCACCCGTTTTCCGCCGGAGCCCAATGGTTTTCTTCATATCGGTCATGTGAAATCTATTTGCTTAAATTTTGGTTTGGCAGAGCAATTTCACGGTGCTTGTCATTTGCGCTTTGACGACACCAATCCAGAAAAAGAAAACCAGGTCTACATCGATGCTATTCAACAAGATGTGCAGTGGTTAGGTTTCCAGTGGCAAGGGCCGGTGCGCTATGCCTCAGAATATTTCCACCCTTTGTATGATTGTGCGATTGAATTAATCAAAACAGGCAAAGCCTATGTCTGTAGCTTAACTGCAGAGCAAACCCGCGAATATCGCGGTACTTTAACGGAACCAGGAAAACCCAGTCCTTATCGTGATCGTTCTGTCGCAGAAAATCTTGATTTATTTTCCCGTATGCAAGCAGGGGAGTTTGATGAAGGTGCTCACGTATTGCGGGCAAAAATTGATATGGCGTCGCCGAATTTAAATATGCGCGACCCAGTCATTTACCGAATTAAAAAGGCCCATCATCATCAAACTGGTGATCGCTGGAATGTGTATCCTATGTACGATTACACCCACTGTATTTCCGACGCCATTGAAGGCATTACGCATTCCATTTGCACCTTGGAATTTGAAGATCATCGGCCTTTATATGATTGGGTATTAGATCAATTGCCCGTGCCCTCTCAAATGATAAAAAGCCATCCCCAACAAATTGAATTTGCGCGATTGAATTTAAATTACACGCTTACCAGTAAACGCAAATTAAAACGTTTAGTGGATGAAGGTTTTGTGGTGGGTTGGGATGATCCGCGTTTGCATACCATTGCTGGTTTGCGCCGACGTGGTTATACACCTGCATCACTAAGAAGTTTTTGTGAAGCTATTGGCGTAGCACGTGCGGACAGTGTAGTGGATTTAGGGATGTTGGAATTTGCCATTCGCGATGATCTCGATAAAAAAGCGTCTCGTGTCATGTGTGTGTTAGATCCGTTGAAAGTGACTATTACTAATTACACGGATGAGCTGCAATGGTTAGAAGCTTCTAACCATCCGAAAGATGAAAGCCTAGGTAAGCGTAAAATTCCTTTTGCGAAAACTTTATATATTGATCGCAATGATTTTATGGAAGAGCCAACCAAGGATTATTTCCGTTTAGCGCCAGGCAAAGAAGTGCGCTTGCGTAGTGCTTATATTCTGCGTTGTGATGAGGTGATAAAAGATCCGCAAACAGGCGCTATCATCGAATTAAAATGCAGTTATGATCCAGAGACTTTAGGCAAAAATCCTGAAGGTCGAAAAGTCAAGGGGGTGATTCATTGGGTAGCCGCAGATCATGCAATACCTTGTGAAGTGCGCCTATACGATCGATTTTTTACCGAAGAAAATCCGGAAGCAGCAGGGGATTTTCTTCAATGCATGAATCCTAATTCCTTGGTCACATTAAAACACTGTTGGATAGAGCCTAGCGTGATGGAGCATGCGGCAACGCATTTTCAATTTGAGCGAGAAGGTTATTTCTGTGTGGATAGTGAAGAAGATTCTGTACAGCATCGAGTATTTAATCGCACTGTGACTTTGAAAGACAGTTGGGCAAAAATTGAGGCAAAAAGGTAGAGCATGTTAGTTATTTACAACAGTTTAACTCAGCAAAAAGAAACTTTTCATCCATTGCAGCCGAGTCAGGTAAAAATTTACGTCTGCGGTATTACCGTATACGACTATTGCCATATGGGCCATGCGAAATCTATGGTGTCTTTTGATGTGGTGGTGCGCTATTTGCGCAATCAGGGTTATCAAGTCACTCATGTGCGCAATATTACCGATATCGACGATAAAATTATTCAACGGGCGCAAGCGAATAACGAATCTATTGAAGCACTCACCGAGCGTTTTATTGGTGCAATGAATGAAGACGCCCAAGCACTGGGTTTGTTAGTTCCTACTGTGGAGCCGCGCGCTACGCAATATATGCCGCAAATGTTGGAAATGATTCAGCGTTTGTTAGATCAAGAGTATGCTTATGTGACTGCTGCTGGCGATGTCTATTATCGCGTGGATAAATTTGAACATTATGGGTGTTTATCTCATAAAAAACTCGACGAATTGCAAGTGGGCAAGCGTGTGGATGTGGATGAACAAAAAGAAAATCCGTTAGATTTTGTTTTGTGGAAAGCAGCTAAACCCGGCGAGCCTGAGTGGGCTGCACCTTGGGGTTCCGGTCGCCCTGGTTGGCATATTGAATGTTCAGCTATGTCCACCCATTGTTTAGGCGACACTTTTGATATTCATGGCGGCGGGGCAGATTTATTATTCCCTCATCATGAAAATGAAATTGCTCAAGCGGAAGCGGCAACGCAAAAACCTTATGTACGTTATTGGATGCATAATGGCTTTATTCAAATTAACGAAGAAAAAATGTCAAAATCGCTGGGTAATTTTTTCACTATCCGTGAAGTGTTAAAACAATATTCCGGTGAAGTACTGCGTTATTTTATTATCGCCAGTCATTATCGCAGTCAATTGAATTATTCTGAGGAGAATTTACAGCAAGCGCAAGAATCTCTCACGAGATTGTATTTAACTTTGCGTGATGTGAATGCCATTGTCGAATTAACTCAGCCAGATGAGCAATTAGACCAGCATATTCAGCGTTTTTATCAAGTGATGGATGATGATTTTAATACGCCAAAAGCCTTATCTGTGCTGCATGAATTAGCTACCGAAGTGAATCGCTTTAATGCAGCGGATCCTGTTGCTGCTGCGGGTTGGGCTTTTGTGCTGAGAAAGTTGGCGCA
>CAXNEI010000089.1:0-5809 GCA_964201195.1 Gammaproteobacteria bacterium | reverse complement strand
CACAAAAAAATATTGGCCCTTCCGGTTTAACCATCGTGATTGTACGCGAAGATTTATTAGATCGTGCTGCGTCCACAACACCAGCACCCTTTAATTATTCGATACAAGCAGCTAATCAATCCATGTATAACACGCCACCGACTTTTGCTTGGTATTTGGCGGGTTTGGTTTTTCAGTGGCTAAAAAATCTGGGTGGTTTATCTGCCATGGCAGAAATTAATCAGCGGAAAGCCCAATCTTTATATGCAGCGATTGATGCCAGCGAGTTATATAACAATCCTATTGCGATGAAAGCACGTTCTTGGATGAATATTCCTTTCACTTTAAAAGATGAGTCGCTTAATGCGGCTTTCTTAAGAGGCGCAAAAGAGCAGGGCTTACTCAATTTAAAAGGTCATAAATCGGTGGGTGGTATGCGAGCTAGTATTTATAACGCGGTACCTGAAGCAGCGATAACCGCTTTGATTGGTTATATGAAAGAGTTTGAGCGGGGGCAGCTATGACAGATAAGGATGCTAACACTACTGCAGCACTGACAGAACTGCGAAAAAAAATCGATAACGTCGATGAAAATATTCAAACCTTAATTAATCAACGTGCGACTTATGCTACGGAAGTTGCGCAATTAAAAAAAGGTTCGCGCTCTCATACGGATACTTATTTTTATCGCCCTGAGCGAGAGGCGCAAGTATTGCGTTCAGTGATGGAGCGCAATCAAGGGCCGCTCAGCGATGAAGCCATGGCGCATTTATTTCGGCAAATTATGTCGAGCTGTTTGGCCCTCGAACAAAAAATGAAAGTGGCTTATCTGGGGCCAGAAGGCACTTTTACTCAATCTGCTGCCCTAAAACATTTTGGTGAAGCAGTCGATACGGTGGCATTAAATACCATTGATGACGTATTTCGTGAAGTGGAATCGGGTTCTGCCCATTATGGTGTGGTGCCAGTAGAAAATTCTTCTGAAGGCGTAGTGAATCATACTTTAGATTCTTTTATTCAATCGGGTTTGAAAATTTGCGGCGAAGTAGAATTACGGATTCATCATCATTTGTTAATTAGTGATGTGGCGCAGCCAGACAATATTACCCGAATTTATTCTCATCAGCAGTCCTTGGCTCAATGTCGGCAATGGTTAGATACCCATTGGCCCAACGTTGAGCGCATTGCGGTGAATAGTAATGCCGAAGCTGCTAAGCGAATTAAAAGTGAATGGCATGCGGCTGCGATTGCGAGTGAAACTGCGGCAAAAATTTACGGTCTTACTAAGCTGGCTTCAAATATTGAAGATAATCCGCAAAATACCACGCGATTTTTAATTATTGGTAAACAGCAAGTGGCTGCCAGCGGTGAAGATAAAACTTCCATTATTATTTCTACCAGTAATAAGCCCGGCGCGCTTTATCATTTATTAGCGCCTTTTCAAGCGCAGGACATTAGCTTAACTCGCATTGAAACCCGGCCCTCAAAAACCGGTGTCTGGGCCTATGTGTTTTTTATGGATTTTGAAGGCCATGAGCAAGATGTCAAAGTACAGCAGGTATTTGCCGATATTGAGCAACAAGGGGTGGAGTTGAAGCGTTTGGGTTCTTATCCTAAAGCCGTATTGGGGGCAGATTAATTAATAGACAGCGCTGGATTTTTCAGTTAGCCTGCACGCTATCAGGGATGGATCAATAATTTATTGGGATATTTAAAATAAGTTGGAGATTGTAGTATGAATCCCTTTAAACTTTTGCCTTATCCTGTAAGGGAGCGCTTAGCTGATAGCGTAGCGATCGTGGCTAATATTGTTAATGTTCCTTCATTCTTCGCTAATATTATTAATATAGCTGAGGCAGTTCCCGGTATTATTTACGGCCCTGTTGAGAGTATGCGAGATCCTTTTGATCCTGCGCAATCTTTGTTGATGCGTGATTCACTGGATGACGAAGATCCCTCTTGCACTAAAAATCTGTATGATTGCTGCATATGTCTTGCTATTCCGGTTGGACTGATTACTGCGCCGATTACTGTTCCATTAGCATTTTTGGAAAGTATTATTCGTTCGTGATAACTGTGATATTTTTTTATGATTGATAAAATATTTCCTACCTTTGGCGTGCAAAAACTTCAACCTTATATTCCCGGCAAACCGATTGAAGAATTACAGCGCGAATTTGGCTTGTCTTCCATTATTAAATTAGCCAGTAATGAAAATCCTTTAGGTGCGAGTGAAAAAGTAAAAATCGCTTTAACCAAAGAATTAAATAGCCTTACTCGTTATCCCGATGGTAATGGATTTATTTTAAAAAAAGCCCTCAGTGAAAAATACTCTGTTGAGCTTAATCAAATTACTCTGGGCAATGGCTCCAATGATGTATTGGAATTAATCGCTCGAGCTTTTCTTAATGAACAGACTTCTGCGATTTTCTCTCAGCATGCTTTTGCGGTGTATCCTATTTCTGTGCAAGCGGTAGGTGCGCAAGCCATTGTGACACCAGCGAAAAACTGGGGCCATGATTTAACCGCTATGGCAAATGCCGTAGTTGAAAATACCCGAGTAATTTTTTTAGCCAATCCGAATAATCCTACCGGCACTTGGTTTACTCGCGCTGAATTGACTGAGTTTATGCATCGTGTACCTAAAAATGTAGTGGTTGTTTTAGATGAAGCCTATTGTGAGTATGCACAGCCAGCAGAATATCCCAATGGTTTAGATTTTCTGGCTGAGCATGAAAATCTAATCATCACCCGAACTTTTTCCAAAGCCTATGGTTTAGCCGCATTGCGTGTAGGTTATGCATTGAGTTCGCCAGAGTTGGCGGATATTTTAAATCGTGTGCGCCAACCCTTTAATGTCAATCATTTTGCTTTGGTTGCAGCCAGCGTTGCATTGCAAGATGGCGAATATTTAGAACAAAGCCGCGTGTTGAATCAAGCAGGTATGCAGCAGTTAGAGCAAGGATTTTCTGAATTAAATTTATCTTATATTCCTTCTATTGGAAACTTTATTGCAGTCGATTTTTTAACTCCCGCCGAGGCGATTTATCAAGCCCTATTAAAATTAGGTGTGATTGTGCGGCCAGTGGCGAATTATCAAATGCCGACTTTTTTGCGAGTCAGTATTGGCACGCAGGAAGAGAATCAGCGATTTTTAGCTGCCCTAACACAGGTATTAACAGATAGGTATTAAGGATGATGAACCAACCTAAAAAGCTCACCATCATTGGTTTAGGATTAATGGGCGGATCCTTAGGCGCCGCGCTGAAAAAAAATGATTGGTGTGAAACGATTGTGGGTTATAGCCGTAATCCAGACAGTTTAAAGCAAGCATTAGAATTAGGCTGTATTGATCAAGTAGAATCCGATTTAATTGCTGCGGTGAAAGACGCAGATATTATTGTATTATGCGTTCCGGTGTTGGCCATAGAAACTATTTTAAAAACTATTCAGCCAGTATTAAAACCTTCTACCATTATTACCGATGTAGCCAGTGTAAAAAGCTATGTGGTGAAAATCGCTGAGCAAATATTTGGTAGAGTGCCAGAGAATTTTGTGCCTGCCCATCCCATTGCGGGTTCAGAAAAAAGCGGTGTGCAAGCTACTCAAGCGAATTTATATCAACATCATAAAGTGATTCTTACGCCATTAGCGCATACCAATCCAAATGCTATCGAGCAAGTCACTTCCATGTGGCAAGCGGTAGGTGCACAAGTGACGCAGATGGATGTGGCCCATCACGATGAAGTATTAGCAGCTACTAGTCATTTACCGCATTTAATTGCTTTTTCGTTGGTGGATACTTTAGCGGGTGAACCAGATCGCCAAGAAATTTTTGACTATGCTGCCGGTGGATTTCGTGATTTTACTCGCATTGCAGCGAGCGATCCGATCATGTGGCGAGATATTTTTCTCACTAATAAAGTCGCGACGCTACAGGTGTTAGATCATTTTCTGAAAGATTTAAATCAATTGCGTGAAGCTATTAAGCAGGGGAAAGGCGAAGAATTATTAGCTACTTTCACTCGCGCTAAAGTAGCGCGAGAGCAGTTTTCAAAAGTTTTAGAGCGAAGGAAAAAATAATAATTTTAATCCAGCCAGTTTTCTACTTGTAGCTCAGGTACTCGTGCAAACTCTTTAATGTTTCGAGTTACCAAAATTAAATTCAAAGCACGTGCATGAGCGGCAATAAATAAATCATTATGTCCAATGGGTTGTTATTCAAAAATATCTTCATCAATTACCAGCGGATCTTTGCTGTTTGGTAAATCTTCATCCAGTGGATTCATTGTTTCTAACAAAGAAAGAAACTCATTTTTAATTGGAAGTGGTTCAGGGGTGAGGCGTTCTGGTGACATGGAATCTACTCCTTTATTAATGCATATGCGTTAAAAATATGCTTGGAATGCCAATGTGTCAAAGCTTAATTTTCCGCCCAACCACGCAATAAATTATGATAAATCCCGGTTAAGCGAACCACTGGATCCGTATCACCCTGGTCAGCGCGAAGCTCTAATAGCGCCATATCCATATCAAATAATAAACGGCGTTGATGAGCATCGCGCACCATACTTTGCATCCACATAAAACAGGCTAGGCGTTCACCACGGATAACAGGTTTAACGTGATGGACTGAAGAGGAAGGGTAGAGCACTAAGCTACCCGCTTTTAATTTAATGCTTTGGCTGCCATAGGTATCTTCAATAATTAATTCTCCGCCATCGTAGGTTTCCGGTTCAGCTAAAAATAAAGTGGCAGAGATATCGGTGCGCACATAACCACTACTATCAGGTAATAAGCGCATGGCGTTATCTACATGGCTACCAAAAGAATTGGTGGCTCCGCTGTAGCGATTAAATAAGGGCGGATAAATATTTTTTGGTAATGCGGCAGTAAAAAATAAGGCGTTGCGATTTAACGCGTAAAGAATTAAATGACGCAATTGAGGTAATTGTTCAGCAGTTTCCGGTAATTGCTGATTATTTTTTACTTGGGCCGATTGAGTGCCGGCAGTAATTTTTCCGTCAGCCCATTGGGCTTGAGCTAACAAGTCACGTGCAAGGGTGAGCTCTTCGGTTGTTAAGATATCGTCGATGGTGATGAGCATGATGAAGCCCTGGCAACTTATACTATTCAGAGATCTTTCTTTCGCGACTAAACGGCCATCCCTGGCGCGTCACAAACACATCCTTGTGTTTGAGGTCGCTACAGAATAGATCTCTAAATATTTTAATAATTAAAACTTAAACTCACTGGTTAAAATCGCTGCCCGTCGTGTGCCAGGCACAGTAAATCCACCGTTTACGTATAAAGAATCATAATAGACTTTATCGAATACATTGCGCAGAGTAAATCGAGTTAACCAGTTAGCTTCTTTGTAGGCCACCATGGCATCCCAACGTTGATAGCCAGGTGCAGTATTGGGTGTAAAGCTTCCGCTAGCAAATAGTGCATCAGTGACTGTGCTTTGGGCAACGGAAGGATCGTAAGCATAACGATTACCCTTAGCTTCTACGCCACCACCCACTTGCCATTGTGGAGTCAATTGATAAGTACTCCAAAGATTGAAGGTAGCTACTGGTGTATTAGGTGGTCGTTGATCGACAAATCGAGCATCTGCTGAAGTCAGCACATTGGTCGTTGTATTGCGATTTTCTGCCACGGCTAAAATTTTTGCATTCATCAAGGCAACGCCGCTAAAAATTTCCCAGGCAGGGGTAATTTTTCCGCTGAGTTCAAATTCCAAACCATCGGTGCGGCGTTTTTTAGTGAGAATGGCAAAGGTGGATTCTAAGTGAGCATTTCGTTCTAAGTCTTTATTGGCCTGATA
>CAXNEI010000088.1:0-5816 GCA_964201195.1 Gammaproteobacteria bacterium | reverse complement strand
ATCCTCTTTCCGCATTTCAATACTTAACACGCCTTGCCCTACCGCTGGCAGCAAGGTATCGATGCTAAAAATCTGCTGAATTTTTTCTGCTAAATCCATTCGCTGCAAACCAGCCGCCGCTAAAATAATAGCGTCCAATGTACCTTTTTCTAATTGGCTTAAACGCGTATGAATATTGCCACGCAAATCGATAATTTTTATATCTTCACGCTGATAACGCAATTGACTTTGACGTCGCAAACTCGATGTGCCTACACGAGCATTTTTCGGTAAGTGATCGAAATCAGGATAAGTGCTTACCATGCAATCCCGCGGATCTTCGCGCTTGCAAAACACGGGTAAAATAAGTCCTTCTGGTAATGCCATCGGCACATCTTTGGTGGAGTGCACCGCAATATCTGCGCGGCCATCTAATAAAGCCTGCTCTAATTCTTTGACAAATAAACCTTTACCACCGATTTTAGCGAGTGGTGTATCAAGTATTTTATCACCCTGGGTGGTGAGCTTGAGTAATTCTATTTCTAAATCTGGATGCCGCTGCTGCAATCGCTGCTGAATATGAGTGGCTTGCCACACAGCCAGCGGACTGGTTCGAGTGGCAATCGTTAACTTCTTCATCACGCTATAAGTTCCTTAATCGTTTACGCACTGGGGCTAAATATCGACGACTGATGGGAACGGTTTCTGCCAAATCCCGCACTTGCACATCATAGTATCCTGGCTTAATAAATTTAAGCCCTAGAATATGCTTCAGGGGTACTAAAGCATTACGATGCACGCGAATAAAAGTCTGTGGAAATTCAGCTTCTAATTCTTTCAGCGTATCATCCGCCAGCATTTCTTGCTCCGCAGTTTTAATGGTCACATATTTTTGCTCTGCTTTGAGCAGACGAATATCTTCTACTGCAACCAATTCTATACCACGATGGGAACGTACGCTTAAATGGGTGCGCTCGTGATTAGCTTGCGATACAACTGCCATCAGCGATTCCATCGATAATTGCTTTGCTGCTCGGTTTAACTGCACACGATTTAATTGCTGTGCACTCGACAAGGCTTGTTTGAGTGCTTCTTGACGAACAGGTTTTAATAAATAGCCTACTGCTTGCGCACGAAATGCCGCAATCGCATATTCTTCGTAGGCGGTACAAAAAATAATAGCAGGTGGTTGCGCTAATTGATTGATTCGCACCGCGGCTTCCAATCCATTCATGCCGGGCATTTGCACATCTAATAACACCACATCCGGCTGACAAGATTGTACTTGCTCAATCGCTTCAGCGCCTCGCCCAGCTTGGGCAACCACACCACAGCCTGGAATGGTTTCCACTAAACGAATTAATCGTTCACGGGCTAGCGGTTCATCATCACAGATTAATATTTTCATAATGAATTAAGAGAGTAACTTAAACTGACTTCAAATTGTCCCTCTGCCTCCTTCCATAAACATTCCATGTGTTCACCATATAACGCCTGTAATCGATGCTGAATATTTTCCAATGCCATGCGATGTCCTTTCTTTGGCTTTAATCGGTGAAGAGGGCAAGGATTGATCACTTTTACAGTTAACCGCGGCGCATCATATTTAAGTATGACGTTGACAATCCCACCGTCAGGTAATTGCTGGATACCATGATAAATGGCATTTTCTAATAAAGGTTGCAGGGTCAATAAAGGAATCTGTGCGCTCGCTGGAATATTGTCGCCTATCTGCCAATCTACTGTTAGCCTTTCTGCCAAACGCAACTGTTCAATATGCACATAACGCCGACATAATTCTAGCTCATCCACCAAAGGTACTTGATCTCCCACACGATGCAGCGCTGCACGAAATAATTCCGCTAAATCTTCTACCACTTCTTCCGCGAGCGCTGGATTGGTTGCGATTAAACTCGCAATACTATTCATACTGTTAAATAAAAAATGCGGGCGAATACGTGATTGTAGCGCCTGTAAACGATGAATCAATGTGGCTTTCTGTTGTTGATGTAATTGCTGTTGCACATAGAAATAGCGCAAGACTAAACCACCCACAATCCCACTCATCAACATTTGCTTCAGCAGTTCTAGATAATCGAAATAATCTGCCATGCTGCCATGGAACTTAGCTAGCGCCCATTGACTGACTAGGCCAACTAACAGGGTATCCAGCAGAATAAATCCGTAGCTGAATAACGCGGCTCGATGACTGGGCCAATGCATCAGCCGTGTGCGCAAACCACATAATACCGCAGCACTACTTAAACTGATCCATTGAATATAAAGCGAGCTCAGGGCTAACTCATACCAAAACTGCGTACCTTGCAAATAAGGCAGCTTTGCGAGCACTAACAATAGCGCTAATAATTCTGACACCAGCACTAAAATAAATACTGATCCTTCTGCACCAGAAGATGAACGACAAAAATTGGGCAAGAAAAAATGATCGTCAGCAATTTCTGTGGATTCAGCAGAGAAGGGAATTTTGATCTTCACTATAAAAGCACCTATGGGGCGTGAACATTCTCTATTGTACAGTATAAGACCTTTATCCAGGACATGAGATTGCAGCGCTGCGCATAATCCTTCACAATGCGCGCTTCACTTTTTTTAGATCCCTTTTTCAGATCCGTTTTCAGGAGTGCTCTCATGTCGAACGCCAACAAGAATTCTGGCAATCAAAAATTATGGGATGGCAGATTCAATCAGCCTACCGATCAATTCGTCGAGCAATTTACCGCATCCATTCAATTTGATCAGCGATTAGCCCGCTATGATATTCAAGGCTCCGTCGCACACGCCCATATGCTCGCCAAAGTAGGCATACTCACACCACAAGAAAGCACTGAAATCGTCACTGGCCTGACACAAATTCTTGAAGAAGTCGATCAGCATCAATTTCAATGGCAGGAATCTTTAGAAGATGTGCATATGAATATTGAAGCGCGCCTCACTCAATTAATTGGCGCTGTGGGCAAAAAACTCCACACCGCACGTTCACGCAACGATCAAGTAGCAACGGATATTCGCCTTTATTTGCGCGCAGAAACGGATCAAATTTTGGCCGGCATCACTCGATTACAGCAAGCCATGATCCTTCTTGCGGAGCGCGAAGCCGAAACCATTATGCCGGGCTTTACCCATTTACAGCCGGCGCAACCGGTGACTTTTGGTCATCACATATTGGCCTGGGCTGCCATGCTCAGCCGTGACTACGAACGTTTTTTCGAAGGTCGAAAACGCATTAATCGATTACCTCTAGGCGCAGCTGCGTTAGCCGGCACGCCCTACCCTATTGATCGTGAATACACGGCGCAGCTATTAGGCTTTGAACAAGTCTGCGATAACTCCCTCGATGCAGTCAGCGATCGCGATTTCGCCATTGAATTTTTAAGCTCAGCCAGTCTATTAATGGTGCATTTATCACGCGTTTCTGAAGAGCTGATATTCTGGGCCTCCGCACAATTTAATTTTATCCAGCTGCCCGATCAATTTTGCACTGGCTCATCCATTATGCCGCAAAAGAAAAACCCGGATGTGCCAGAACTCATTCGCGGTAAATGTGGCCGCGTAGTCGGTCATCTCATGGGTTTGTTAATGCTGATGAAATCTCAGCCCTTGGCCTATAACAAGGATAACCAAGAAGACAAAGAGCCTCTGTTCGATACCGTAGATACAGTGAAAAATTGTTTGCGCGCTTATAGCGATTTAATTCCCGCCATTGTGCCGCAAGCTAACAAGATGCGTCAGGCGGCGCAGCAAGGTTTTACTACAGCAACAGATTTAGCGGACTATCTAGTACGCAAAGGTTTGCCGTTCCGTGATTGTCATCATGCGGTAGGCAAGGCAGTCAATTATGCGATTGAGCAGCAAAAAGATCTGGCTGAATTATCGCTGGCTGAACTGCAACAGTTTTCGCCACTGATCGAAGCCGATGTATTTCAGGTATTAACGCTAGAAGGCTCGGTAAAAGCACGGAATCATTTAGGCGGTACGGCACCGGAGCAAGTACGCAAGGCTATTCAACGATTACTGAAAGAACTCGCTGCGCGACGAGATATATAACCTGCTGCCCGATCGAATAAGGGCTTGCTTTCAACAATAGTTAGCAAGCCTTCTCGCAAGGCTTGAGCAACGGCCACAGGTGCTTGTTCTAATACTTTGTTGCCCCGCTTATCAACAAACAGAAATTGATGAGTGCTGGAATGTTTATCGGCTAATTTGCAGCGCACGACTTGTCCCTGCAGCGTAGTAAATTCCACCCAACAACCTAACTGTAAGCGTTGCACGCGACGCATAAAAGGCTTCAATACATCCGCTGCCACTAAGTTGGCTGAGCCTTGTACCACTGTGGAATTTAACGGTGACGTACTGGATTGCGCTTCGTGAATAACCAACACATCTAATAACTGTCGATGGGCTTCTTCAAAACCCAACAAATAATAATCTATGTCTTGGGCTGACAAACCCGCTTGATGCAAATAAGACAGCAATCCCTGCACAATAGGCGACAAACTTTTTAACCAAGCAATGCGGTGATAGAGCGCATAGTCAGAGAAAAGACTCGCAAGAATCTGATCGGTAAATTCACACAGGTCATCCCATTGCGCAGAGACCAAACCAAATTCCTGCGCCACTTTTACCATAACCTGCAACCAAGGCCCTTGAAATAATTCCACTGCTATTTTTGGCAGTACAGCGGAGTAATCAGCCAGTCGCTGCGTTAACACACCGGTAATTTTATGATGCAGAATGCCCTGCTGAATGGTTTTATCTGGCGCGCTTTCTAGCGGTAATAAATCATACTGATCCAACGCCAATTGACAAGGCATCACGCCTAAGCTAGAAAAAATCTGATTCACTTGCTTGATGATCTGAGGCAAATGGGCAATCACATGCCGATAAAATTGACCCAAAACCAAACAATTAGTTTTTTTATCGAGGTTCATTAAAGCAGCAGTAATGCCAAGAAAAGCATCGCATACCTGCTGAGGATCTAAGGGATTATTATTCTGCGCTACTCGACAGGGAACTAACCCATCCAGTCGCTGCTGAATATCGATCAGAGGTTTAGCCAAATGCTGTCGCGCATCTTTTACCATGCGCACCACAATAGATAACGCATCGGCATCAATAGACGCAGAAAACACCTGCGCAACTTCTTGTTGTTGTTCTGGTTGCTGCTCCGGCATTAGCGGACTGGCATCCGGATAAATCAAACCATCAAATAAATTATTCAACCGATTTTTAAACTGATCACTGATTTGCCAACGCTTAGCACGCAGCAATCGCATACTGTCGAGATAAAGGGTTTGCTCTTCCGCATGATGCGCACGATCAGATAATTCGAATAAAGTATCATCTAACGCATTAAACATACTGGATAAACAACGAGACAAACAAGCGACGGCAATGCCTCGCGCATGTTTGATCGGGCTAGGCAACGCTTGATGATGAGCGACGAGCTGTAATTCAGGCGGGTCCAACCTATCACGGGACAACAGACTCTCTTCCTGCTGAGGCGCTGTTATAGTTGGCTGCTTTATTATACGACTCAACTCGATCAGATTAGTCAGATTAGAGAGCTCCGCCATGTGATCCAAAATCCTTGTCAGCTGGTGGTCGCGATTAAATAACGCGCCGCATTGTTCCACAAATAGGGAAAAGACGGTAGCCGTTTTTTTATATCTGTTAGCCCAAAGCGATAATGTCCCCTTGTCCAAAGTTAAAATGTCCCCTTTGAGGCTTCAAAAGGGACGGGCAAATGGGGAATATTACGTTGAGTCATCGAGAATTAGATCGCCTGTCAGTTGTTCAGTCCGTTATCGCTAAAAAAA
>CAXNEI010000087.1:0-5827 GCA_964201195.1 Gammaproteobacteria bacterium | reverse complement strand
GCCAAAAAATTACCCTGACTACTGCTCATGTTTTACCCGCTCGTCCACGCGTTGGTATTGTGATTAATTTATCGGAATTGCGCTTGTTTTATTATTTAGCTGAAGGGCAAGTCATGAGTGTGCCGCTTAGTTTAGGAAAAGAAGGTTGGCAAACACCAGTAGGCGCTACGCGTATTGTGCAAAAACGCAAAGATCCTATTTGGACACCGACCGAAGCTATTCGCGCAGAAAATCCTGATTTACCAGAACAAGTATTAGCGGGGCCAGATAATCCTTTGGGTCAATATGCGTTAACTCTTGGTTGGCCAACCTACATGATTCATGGCACCAATCAGCCTTATGGCATTGGCACTTATTCCAGCCATGGCTGTATTCGATTATATCCAGAAGATATTGAGGCATTATTTAATCAAGTGGTGGAGGGTGTGCGCGTCACCGTGATTGATGCGCCCTATAAATTAGGTTGGCAAGGCAATCGATTATTTCTTGAGGTGTCGCCAGCCGATAAACCGCTGATTAATTTGAGTGATGCTATTTCTGCAATAGCAGGTTCAACAACGCAGATGAACTGGGCCGCAGTGGATAAAGCAGTGAAGCAGCGGACAGGTATTCCTTTATTAGTTGGTGCGCGAATAGTTGGTGTGCGAAAATAGTTAAAATCTACTGCGCTCGCCAATACTTTGTTGAAAATTGATTCAAAATGCTCAAGTATTATTTATACGTTCCGCTTTTTCATCAATTTTCGCCGCGTCTTGGCTTCGCTCGTTACGATTTTAAACAAGTTCTAAAAAAGATTGATCGAGTAGTAACCAGCAGTGAAAGAGTGAAGTGCAGATGAATAAATGGCAATGTATCGTGTGTGGCTTTATTTACGATGAAGCAAAAGGTTTTCCAGAAGAAGGCATAGCACCGGGAACAAGATGGCAAGATGTACCGGAAGATTGGTTTTGTCCTGATTGCGGCGTAGGCAAGGATGATTTTGAAATGATGATGTTATGAGTCTTGTTATTATTGGCACCGGCTTAGCCGGTTATCATGTAGCAAAAGAGTTTCGTAAGCTGGATGCAGTCACGCCTATTCTATTGATCACGCAAGATGATGGTTCGTTTTATTCTAAGCCCATGTTATCCAATGCGTGGGCAAAACAAAAAGCCCCTGCACAATTGGTGATGCAATCTGCTGAGGTGATGACGCAGCAACTCAATGCAAAAATTCTCACCCATACTTCCGTCGAAGCGATTAATCCCAAAACAAAACAAGTAATTACTTCTCAAGGCGCATACGTCTATTCACAGTTAGTGTTAGCCTGCGGTGCCAGCCCAATTATTCCCACATTCGAAGGCGCTGAGCATTTATTGCAAGTGAATTCATTGGCGGATTACGCGATTTTTCGAGAACGCTTAGCGCAATTAAAAGCGCAATTGAATCGACCGGTAAAAATATTCATTATCGGTGCAGGATTAATTGGTTGTGAATTTGCGAATGATTTGGCTTCTGCAGAAATTTCTGTGCACCTTTTAGATTTAGCAGATCAGTGTATGCCGCGCTTATTGCCGCAATCTATGGCGGGTATTATGCAGCAGCAATTAACTGATTACGGTGTGCAATTTCATCTCGGCGAACAAGTGTGTTCTGTGCGCAATGAATCAGCCGAGTACATTATAGAATGCGAAAGCGGCGCGCATTTCACCGCAGATATTATTTTGTCTGCTATTGGTTTAAAACCTAATGCGCAATTAGCACAGCAAGCGAATCTCACCATTCAACAAGGCATAGTGGTTGATGAATATTTAAAAACATCTGCAGACTCTATTTATGCTTTGGGTGATTGCGCACAAGTACAAGGCCATTGGTTATGTTATGTGATGCCTTTAATGGCATCGGCGCGTGCCTTGGCAAAAACGTTAGCAAGCGAATTAACACCAGTGAATTATCCTCCCATGCCTGTAATGGTGAAAACGCCGGCGTGTCCTTTAACGGTTTGTTCGCCGCCCGTAGGTTGTGTAGGAAGTTGGTCAGTAACCGGCGCCGAATTAAATTGGCAAGGTTTATTTTATGACGCTGAGCATAAGCTGCGTGGTTTTGCTTTGTTGGGTGAAACCACACAGGCAGAAAAAATTAAATTAGTTCAACAATTACCGCATTTATTTACGCTTCAGTAGGTCTTATGAATAATACTATTCCCCCCGTTGATTTTGATGAGTTAGTTGCAACCTGTGATTTGGCGCATTTAGGCGTTACCGCAGCAGAGTTGCATGGTCAAATTGTTGGAGAACACCTTGCACAGCAAGTGGCGCCCTTTGAAAAATGGTTAGCGACTTTATGCAAAGATGCTGAGTTGACGGAAGCCTTGCAACAAGAAGATCAGCAACTATTAAAAAATCTCTATCAGCAAACACCGGTTGAATTAAATCGTATTGATTTAGGTTTTCAATTGTTATTACCGGATGATGAATATCCGATAGAACAACGACTCAATGCTATAGCGCAATGGACTCAGGGATTTTTAGCCGGTTTAGCCAGCGCAGGTGTGCAAGACAAACAAATACAAGGTGAAGTGAAGGAAACGCTTGCGGATTTAATTCAAATTGCCCAAATCGATGTGATAGAGATTGAATCCGATGAAGAAGCAGAAAAAGATTATGCGGAAATTGTGGAATATGTGCGAATGGCTGTATTGTTATTACATGCAGAATTAACAGGAGCCGCTCACCATGACTAGTTTGTTATCAGCGCAGGTGTTTAAAAAACGTCGTCAGCAATTAATGCAAAAAATCGGCGGCGATGCCATCGCTATTATTCCTGCCGCTCCTCATCACCTGCGTAATCGAGATACTCATTATTCTTACCGACAAGACAGTGATTTCTATTATCTCACTGGTTTTGCAGAACCCGAAGCGGTGTTGGTGTTAGCGCCTGGTTATGCGGAAGGCGAATCGATTTTATTTTGTCGACCGAAAGATAAAGCCGCAGAAATTTGGGATGGTTATCGTGCTGGGCCAATCGGCGCGGTGAAAAATTATGGTATGGATAGCGCTTATCTTATTAGTGAATTAGAAGAGAAAATTATTCACTGCATGACCGGTCGAGAAAAAGTGATTTATCCCATGGCGAGGGATATGAAATTTGATCGTCGTCTATTGAGTTGGATTAATCAATTACAAAACAAAGTGCGATCTGGTGTTGCGGTGCCCCGTCAATGCATAGCGCTAGATTCTATTCTGCATGAATTACGCTTAATTAAATCCACTGATGAAATTAAAATCATGCAAGCGGCAGCAAATATTTCTGTGCATGCGCATCAACATGCTATGCAGGTGTGTCGTCCGGGAATGAAAGAATATGAATTGGAAGCGGAATACTTGCGAGTATTCTATGGTGCTGGCTCACGTTCTCCGGCCTACCCATCCATTGTTGCTGGTGGTGCCAATGCCTGTGTATTGCATTATGTGGAAAATAATCAGGTTTTAAATTCTGGTGATTTGGTTCTGGTGGATGCAGGTGCGGAATTAGATTATTACGCTTCTGATATTACGCGGACCTTTCCGGTGAATGGACGTTTTACGCCAGCGCAACGAGCTTTGTATGATTTAGTGTTGGATGCACAATTGGCGGCGATTGAAAAAGTACGTGTCGGTTATCATTGGAATGAACCACACGAAGCTGCGGTGAAAGTGCTTACCGAAGGCTTAGTAAAATTAAAAATATTATCCGGCTCAGTGAATCAATTAATTAAAAAAGAAAGTTATAAATCTTTTTATATGCATCGTACTGGGCATTGGTTGGGCATGGATGTGCATGACGTCGGCGCCTATAAATTAAAAAATCAATGGCGACCGCTAAAATCTGGCATGGTGTTAACGGTGGAACCTGGATTATATATTGCGCCTGATGCCGACGTAGCGAATAAATGGAAAGGCATTGGGATTCGGATTGAAGATGATGTATTAGTCACTTCTAAAGGTCCGCAAATATTAACCGCCGCTTTAGTAAAAAAATCCGATGATATTGAACAGTTAATGAAAGGGTAAACACATTAGTAATGCGCGAACTTTCTCAAACTCCCCCCAACCCCCTCTTCATCTGAAGAGGGGGAGAATAAAGCAGAACCCCCCTCTTTTTTAAAGAGGGGCAGGGGGAGTTAAATTCACAAGTTCGCATTTTGATGTATGTGATGGATACAAAGTAGGAATTATTTATGGCACAAAGAACACAGTTATATAACAAGCACTGTGAAGCGGGCGCAAAGTGGGTGGATTTTGGTGGTTGGGATATGCCCATTCATTATGGTTCACTGATGGAAGAGCATCATGCGGTGCGAACAGCAGCAGGGATGTTTGATGTATCGCATATGACGGTGATTGATTTTGACGGCGCTGCATCAGAAACCTTCTTGCGATTTTTATTAGCCAACGATGTGGCAAAGTTAAAAAATATCGGCGACGCCTTGTATTCAGCCATGCTGAATGAGCAGGGTGGTGTGATCGACGATTTAATTGTGTATCGATTGGCAAATGGTTTTCGCATGGTAGTGAATGCAGGAACGCGGGCAAAAGATTTAGCTTGGATCGCTCAGCAAGCGCAGGGAAAAAATATTCCCTGGCGTCATCGCGATGATTTATCGATTTTAGCGGTGCAAGGTCCAAAGGCTCTGGAGCTATTGCCTGAAGCGATAAAAACGATTGCGCAAAAGTTAAAATATTTTTCTGCGGCTTTTGTTACCTCCTCCTCTTCAGAAAGCAAAGAATGGTTTGTAGCGCGCACTGGCTATACGGGCGAGCAAGGCGTGGAAATTATTTTGCCTCACACGGATATTGATGCCCTATGGCAGGACTTGTTAGTTGCTGGTGTAAAGCCCTGCGGCTTAGGTGCAAGAGATACCTTGCGGTTGGAAGCCGGCATGAATTTGTATGGTCATGAGATGGATGACTCAGTGTCTCCGCTCAAAGCCAATATGGGTTGGACTGTTGCTTGGCAGCCGGAAGACAGGAATTTTATCGGCCGATCGGCTTTGCTGGAAGAGCGCGCACAGCCAACCCATCAGCTAGTGGGTTTAGTTTTACAAGGTCGCGGTGTCTTGCGTGCAGAGCAGCTGGTGAAAACAACTTCTGGCGAAGGAGTAATCACTAGCGGTACTTTTTCACCGACTTTAGAGCAAAGTGTGGCATTAGCGCGCTTGCCTTTGCCGCTCACGGATGCTGTGGAAGTAGATATTCGGGGGCGATTACAGCCGGCGCAGGTAGTGATGCCGAGTTTTGTGCGAAATGGTCAGAAAATAGTGCAACCCTTTCTTGCCAAATCAGCAGCCGCCTTGTAGAATTCCGGGCCCTTAAGAATTCAGATTTGTTTTCGTGTTAAGTAAAAGTGGAGTTCCCTATGTACGCGGTCTTTAAAAGCGGTGGCAAACAACACCGAGTCCAACAAGGCGACGTGATCAATTTAGAGTTGCTAGAAGCTGCACCAGGCAGCGCGTTGGAATTTAGCGAAGTGCTATTGGTTTCCGATGGCGAAACTACTTCTATTGGCGCGCCTTATGTGGCTGGTAGCATGGTTATTGCCGAAGTGGTTGAGCATGGTCGCGGCGATAAGATTAAAATCGTCAAATTCCGTCGACGTAAGCATCATCGTAAGCAGATGGGTCATCGTCAATGGCATACTCAAGTGAAAATTCTTGAGATTAAAATAGCAGCTTAAGCAAAATTAAGGGAGGAGTATCCTCATGGCACATAAGAAGGCGGGTGGTAGTACCCGTAACGGTCGCGATTCAGAATCCAAACGCTTAGGTGTTAAGCGTTATGGTAGTCAGCTAGTAGAAGCAGGCAATATT
>CAXNEI010000086.1:0-5972 GCA_964201195.1 Gammaproteobacteria bacterium | reverse complement strand
AACAGAACACGCCAACGGACTCACGCTGATTACGCTCAACAGCCTTGGCATACCTTCACCGATTCTTAAAGCTTTACAGAAAAAACAGCTAGCAGAGACCCATCAGCCAACGCACATTCGGCAGACGTTTGCCGCTGGTTTAGCAGAAGCAGCTTTACTATTAAATGCTGAGCAACAACAAGCGCTTGATCAGCTGCAGCAAAATGACAACGCCTTTCAGTGTTTCTTATTGGATGGCATTACTGGCAGTGGAAAAACAGAAATTTATTTGCAGTGGATTGCGCATTTACTCAATCAAAATAAACAAGTCTTGGTGTTGGTGCCAGAAATTGGTTTAACACCGCAAACGTTAGCGCGATTTAAACAACGCTTTCATGCCCGCATTTTGGTTTTGCATTCCAAGTTAACCGATAAAGAACGCTTAGAAGCTTGGCATGCTGCTTATACCGGTGAAGCACATATTATTATTGGCACTCGCTCGGCGATATTTATTCCACTGGCTCGACCCGGTGCAATTATTGTGGATGAAGAGCACGATGCTTCGTTTAAACAACAATCAGGCTTTCGTTATTCTGCGCGAGATTTGGCGGTGTATCGTGGAAAACTAGAGCAAATTCCTGTGCTTCTAGGATCTGCAACACCTTCACTTGAATCGTTAAAAAATAGTGCACAAGGTCGTTACCAGCTTTTACGTTTATTACATCGCGCCGGCAACGCGCAATTACCCAGTTTTAAATTAATTGATATCCGCAACAGCGAACTGATTCACGGATTCAGTCCTCAGGTTTTACAGGCAATAAAAGCAACGCTGGAAAAAGGCGAGCAGGTATTAATTTTTATTAACCGTCGAGGTTATGCGCCGAGTTTAATCTGTCATCATTGCGGCTGGATTGGGCAGTGTACGCACTGCGATGCACACCTGACTTTATATACTCAGCCGCCGCGTTTGTTATGTCATCACTGCGGGCATGGTCAGGCGGTACCGAAATTTTGCCCTCACTGTCAAAGCAGTGATTTACGCGGCTTAGGATTAGGCACGGAACGTATCGAGGAAAATTTAGCGGATTATTTTACCCAGCATAAAATTATTCGAATTGATCGTGATTCCATGCGCAATAAAAATGCTTTCCAGCAATTACTGGCAGAAATCCATCAGCCACAACCGCTCATTTTGATCGGCACCCAAATGCTTGCGAAGGGGCATCATTTTCCCTTAGTCACTTTAGTCGTGTTATTGGAAATAGATGCGGGATTATATACCAGTGATTTTCGCGGCCCCGAACGTACTGCACAATTAATTATTCAAGTAGCAGGCCGTGCTGGCCGCGCTGAACGTCCTGGTCAAGTGTGGCTGCAAACACGGACACCAGATCATCCTTTGCTGATGAATCTTTTGCAGGAAGGTTATAGCGCATTCGCTCACAATGAATTAGCCCAACGGCAAGCGGCTCACTTGCCACCTTTTTATCCCATGGCATTAATCAGAGCCGAAGCAAAATCATCGGCGCAAGCACACCAAGTATTGCAGCAACTGGCGCAATATTTATATGACACACCCAATGCACAAGTACTGGGGCCGATTCCGGCATTGATGGAAAAGAAAGCGAATTATTATCGCGCGCATTTATTATTATCTGCTGAAAAATCAATCGATCTACAAAAATTACTCGCGCAAGCAGTATATTTTTTAGATCATTTGCCTGAAGCGAAAAAAGTTCGTTGGTGGGCAGAGAGGGATCCATTGGAGGTGACCTAAAAATCTGCTAAGCTCGCAGTACCTATGACAAGATAAAAGGCAAACGCGTTATGCTTAACGGACTATTAGATTTTTCTCCCTGGCAAGTGCTGCTCTACACCTTAGTGGTAACCCATATCACTATTATCAGCGTAACGATTTACCTGCATCGATTTTCTGCGCACCGTGCTATTGATTTACATCCGGCGCTACAACATTTTTTTCGCTTTTGGTTATGGTTTACCACCGGCACAAATACAAAAGAATGGACAGCCATCCATCGCAAACATCATGCAAAATGCGAAACAGATGAAGATCCACATAGCCCACACAGATACGGCATTAAAACACTGCTATTAACTGGCGCAGAACTCTATCAAGCCGAAGCAAAAAATCTTGCCACCTTAGAACAATATGGCAAAGGCACGCCAGAAGATTGGATCGAGCGCAATATCTATCGCCACACCTTTGCAGGTCTCACCTTGATGTTCGTCATGAATATATTTTTACTAGGCCCTATTGGCATTACTGTTTGGGCGGTACAAATGATGTGGATTCCGATTTTTGCTGCCGGCATTATTAATGGCATCGGACATTATTGGGGTTATCGTAATTTTGAATTGGAAGATGCATCGACCAATATTGTACCTTGGGGCATTTTAATTGGTGGCGAAGAATTACATAACAACCATCATGCCTTTCCTAATTCGGCCAGACTGTCTTATAAACCTTGGGAATTTGATTTAGGCTGGTTTTATATTTCTCTGCTGCGTTCCCTGCGCTTAGCTAAAGTTAATCAGGTTTCTCCAAAGCTGCATCAGTTAAGCCATAAACTAGAAGTTGACATAGATACAGTGAAAGCAGTCATTACTAACCGTTGGCAAGTGATGGCAAATTATCAACGGACTGTACTCAGGCCTATTATTTTAAGTGAAAAAGAAAAAGCCTCTGCTTCCTATGAAAAATTGATTCAACAATGCAAAAAATTAATTGCTCGAAATCCTGCGCGCATTAGTTTGGAAGAGGATGCCAAGCTCAAACAATTATTAACACGTAATAGTGCATTGCATGTGGCCTATGAATATCGATTAAAACTACAGGCTATCTGGGAAAAAACGTCTGCCAGCAAAACTGAGTTACTCCATGCGCTGATGGAATGGTGTAAAGAAGCAGAAGCCACTGGTATTCATTATTTGGAAGAGTTTTCGCGGAATTTAAAAACTTATACGTTGCAGCCGGTAACTGCGTAACGCAAAATAACAAAGCCACCATTGAAATCAATTTAAAAACCTCTGTAGACTCAGTAATTCTGAATTCTATAAGAGGTTTTTAAAATGAGCGCACATGTTAGTAGAGCACCGACCCCAGAATTGCAAGCAAATCGCAGCGATGACTCTACCGAAAATCTCATTCCAAGCGACTCTACGCTACGTCGAGCCGGGGCATTTCACGGTAGACTAGCGCCCAGAACGTCAGCAACAAAATCGATGACTGCTCCAGCGACAACAACTCATTTAGCCCAAGCAGAAGCATCGACCTCTCGGGCAGAAGCAGCCCATTCAGTAAGAGTTCCAGCGCCAGAGCGACTAACAAAAGTTGCGCAACGCATAGAAATGGGAAAACCTAAGTACCTTGAAGAGTGCGCTAAAAAAATTCTGCTCATAGCAGAAAGCTCGGATAAGCATAAGTATGCAGGTGGTAGTGATTATGTGAAACTTATACTAAAAGATAGCATTCGTAGCGGTATAATGGCGGAAAATGTCTCAGCATTACATCATGCAGTATCTAATGATTGGCAAGGGCTAGACGACCAGTACATCGGTAGCGCCCTTAAAGAAGCGGCTAAACGCTTTCAAGAAAACATACAGCTATTAGGCGCCATTCAACACCGCGGCGGAATTAGCTCCGACTTGTCGGATCAGATAAATCGCTACACACAAGAAAGAGGCTCTATCAATGCTGCTCAGATAAGTCGCGACTTAAAAGCCACCATGACAGGGTCAGCGGATCATTGGCATGTTTATGCGGATAGGTTAGGATCGAAAATAGTAGAAGCACAAATACAAGAAGCGCGACAACGTGCTGCCAGAGGTCATGACGCCGACTCGACCGTTTAAAAGATCAATCACAAGGGCAAAAGCACAGTAGCCTGCGCCCCGCCGCCGGGTCTGTTAGCTAAGCTCACTTTACCACGATGTAATTCGGCAATTTGTTTGACGATTGCTAAACCTAAACCAGAACCATGCTGACTCCGTGCTACATCGCCGCGAACGAAGGGTTTGAATAATTGCTCTTGCTGACTTTCATCAATGCCTTTACCGCGATCTAACACGCACACTTCAATCCAGGAGCTACGCATTCTTGTTAGCACCTCTATCGGCTGATCGCCGCCATGTTTAATCGCATTCTGAATTAAATTAGCTAACAAGCGCTTCATCGCGACGCGCTTTAATTTGATTTTTTCTAATGGATTTAACTGTACCTGAATAACATGATGTCCCTCATGCTGGCCAACGACTTCAGTGACTAAATTATTCATATCTTCTAATTCAAATAACTCATCGCTACCATCACGGACAAAACTAATAAATTGCTCGAGGATGGTATCCATCTCTTCAATATCACGCACCATGCCGTCGCACAATTCCGGCTCTAAGCCATGCAATAATTCTAACGACAAACGTAAGCGTGTGAGTGGTGTGCGCAAATCGTGAGAGACGCCGGCCAGCATTAAGGTGCGTTCTTGATTGACTGTGTTGAGTCGGCGCGACATTTGATTAAAGGCATTCACTACGGCTTTAAATTCTTCCGTATCTTTCCAGTCATCCGGAATTTCCACCCACTGACCACGACCAATATATTCAGCGCCCACGCGCAAACGCGCTAAAGGTCGATCAATTTGTTTTACGGTTAGATAAGTCGCCATCAGCGCAAGAACGGGTAAACACAATAACCAGACAAACATCAGCGAAGTGTCTTGTTCGCCTTTGAGGAAATAGGTAGCAAAGAAATAGCGGGAAATAAAAATAAAAGAAATAACCTGGCCAGCCAGCATAACAATCGCAGTCAATAATAAAGTGCGATTAAAAGAAGTTTTGGGCAGCCAGGTAATTAACCAACGCATTCGTTATGTCGCTACGCCATCCGGTACAAACACATAACCGATACCCCAAACCGTTTGAATATATCGCGCATTAGCAGGATCATCTTCAATCAAACGACGCAGGCGAGAGACTTGCACATCGATGCTGCGCTCCATCGCACTCCATTCACGACCACGGGCTAAGTTCATTAATTTATCACGGGTCAGCGGTTCACTAGGATGCTGCACCAAGGCTTTCATCACTGAAAATTCACCAGTGGTTAAAGCAATCACTTGACCATTTTTACTTAATTGGCGCGTCGCTAAATCCAATACAAAAGGGCCAAATGAAACTTTCTCGCCTTGCTGCATCGGGGCGCCCGGTAATTCTTTCACTTGGCGTCGTAACACGGAACGAATACGCGCGACTAATTCACGGGGATTAAAAGGTTTTGCTAAATAATCATCGGCGCCTAACTCAAGACCGTGAATGCGATCTTGTTCATCGCCTTTAGCGGTGAGCATAATAATTGGCATACGTTCGCCGTGTTCGCGCAACCGACGACAAACGGATAAACCATCTTCACCCGGCATCATCAAATCTAATACCATTAAGGAAAATAATTCGCGACCCAAGGTGCGATCCATTTGTTCGGCATTCGCTACGCTTTTTACCACGTAACCTTGCTCTTCTAAAAAACGCTGCAATAAAGCACGCAAACGCGCATCGTCATCAACGATCAACACCTTTTCTGGTGGATACATGTCAGGTTTTTCTTGCGTTGTTTTGGGTTGTGCTTGCGAAACTTGTTTAGGTTTTGCGCATTCTTCAGTGATGTAATCCATGGGAAATCCCTACCCTAATAGTATGGTGAAAGGCGAGGTGAGCTATTTTAGCTAGGCTTTGTTAAGCGGAGTATATACTTAATTTTTCGGTGGGTTAATAAAAATTATGCATGATAAGGTGCGCTGAACTCATGCACCGCATCAATAAAAATTTTCGCGTGTTCCGGATTCACATCCTGACTGATGCCGTGACCCAAATTAAATACATGGCCTGAGCCAGAGCCATATTTTTCTAGAATAGTTTTTACCGTAGCACGAATAGTTGATGCATCAGCGTATAAAACAGAAGGATCCATATTTCCCTGCAGC
>CAXNEI010000085.1:0-6010 GCA_964201195.1 Gammaproteobacteria bacterium | reverse complement strand
ATATTCATTTGTGCAAGAAATGTATCGTCAACAGAAAATTCCATATCGACTAAAGCATTGCCGAGGGCATAAAGGTGGTATTTTTTCATCGGGGTAATGATCCTACGTAAACCCCCTCTTTTTTAAAGAGGGGGCAGGGGGAGTTAAATTGACAGATTCACAGCTTGAAGTGTAATGGGAATAGCGCGGAATAATTAAAGTTTCATCGGCATAATAACGTAAGTCGCTTGCTCATCATCCACGCCTCTAATCACTGCGCTACTGTTGCCGCTGGCAAAAGTAACTTTCATATAAGGCACGGTGAGAATATGCAGAACATCCAATAAATAATTGACATTAAAGCCTACTTCAAAGGGTTCGCCGCGATAATCAATTTCTAAGGTTTCTTCGGCTTCTTCTTGTTCAGGATTGTTGGCGTTTAACATCAAGCTCCCATTGCTTAATTGCAAACGAACGCCTTTATATTTTTCATTCGATAAAATAGAAACTCGACTCAATGATTGTTTTAATGATTCACACTCGCCAATAAAAACATGTTGGCCGGTTTTAGGAATCACTTTTTCATAATCAGGAAATTGGCCATCAATTAATTTAGAAGTAAAAATCATTTGATCAGTTTTTAATTGAATATGCGAAGCGCTCACCGTTAAAAAAACCACTTGGTCAGAATCATCGAGTAATCGAATCAATTCCATCACGCCTTTTCTGGGCACAATGACTTGAATGGATTCGGCAACCTCACCATTTAAGGGTTCATCGCAGAGAGACAATCTATGTCCATCAGTAGCAACGCCGCGCAATCGAGCGCTGGAAATATCTAACAACATGCCATTGAGAAAATAACGCACATCTTGCTGCGCCATAGAAAAGGCGGTGGCTTCCAACAAACGCTTGAGTTTTTTTTGCGTAATTTGAATGGTGGTTGCGCCCTGAATACTTTTTAAATTAGGGAAATCGCTGGAAGGTAAACTGGATAAAACAAAACGACTTTGATGGGATTGCACCAAGGCACGATTATTTTCACTCGACAAGGTGATCTCTGATTCAGCAGGGAGTGATCGACAAATATCTAATAATTTTTTCGCTGGCAAGGTGACTTCACCTTCCGCTTGCACTTGAACCCAGGGTAAGTGAACAATTAATTCAAGCTCGCTGTCGGTTCCGGTAAAAGTAACGCTATTATCTTTTACGCTCACCAATAAATTACTTAAAATCGGATTGGTTTGCTTTCGCTCAACAATCCCTACCACTTGCTGTAAAGGTTTTAATAAAGCTTCTCTTTGCACATGAAATTTCATAAGAACACCTCACTCCTTTTAAGTGGTCAGTAATCGTAAAAGATTCGTATAATCTTCTTTAATATCTCCACCTTCGTTGCGTAACGAAAGTATTTTTCGGCAAGCGTGTAAAACCGTGGTGTGATCTCGACCGCCAAAAGCATCGCCAATTTCTGGCAAACTATGATTGGTTAATTCTTTTGCTAAAGCCATCGCTACTTGACGAGGACGCGCTACCGAACGACTGCGTCGCTTGGAATGCAAATCCGATAATTTTATTTTGTAGTATTCAGCAATCATCTTTTGAATATTGTCTATGCTGACTTGTCGATCTTGCAAGGCCAACAAATCTTTCAAGGATTCTTTCACAAATTCCAAAGTAATTGCGCGTCCGGTGAAATGGGCGTTAGCAATGACTCGCTTCAGCGCACCTTCTAATTCTCTCACGTTAGAACGAATTTTCTGCGCAATAAAAAAGGCTACTTCTGGAGAAAGCTCAACTTTGGCGCTCTCGGCTTTTTTCAGCAGAATAGCCACGCGGGTTTCCAATTCTGGAGGCTCTACACCCACCGTCAAACCCCAACCAAATCGCGACTTTAACCTTTCTTCCACGCCATTAATTTCTTTTGGATAGCGATCGCAAGTCAGGATCATTTGTTGTCCACCTTCTAATAATGCATTAAAAGTGTGGAAAAATTCTTCTTGTGAGCGCTCTTTACCGGCAAAGAATTGAATATCATCAATTAATAAAGCATCGACGGAGCGGTAATATCTTTTAAATTCATTAATGGCGTTAATTTGCAGCGCCTTCACCATATCCGCAACAAAACGCTCTGAATGCAGATAAACAATCCGCGCATTTTTATTTTGGCTGGTCATGTAATTGCCGACCGCGTGCATCAAGTGGGTTTTACCTAAACCCACACCACCATATAAGAAGAGTGGGTTATAAGCACCGCCGGGATTTTCCGCCACCTGACTGGCTGCAGCACGGGCTAACTGGTTGGATTTACCTTCGACAAAATTACTGAAGGTAAAACTCGGGTTAAGACTGCTTTTATGTTTGATGGTGCCACCCACATCCACTTCTCTAGGTGGGGCGCGTTCGACAGAAATTTCTTCATCGTCTCCGTCAGCGGTCACTGCTACGTTAACTGTTCGCGGTTTAGCAACACTGCGCACCACATCAGCAACCGGACTTTGTTTTTGTACTGAGCGAGATCCTATTTCAACCTTAACCTCAATAGATTGGTCGCTGAGCTCAGCAAGAATTTCTGTCATTCGACCTAAAAATTTCTCATTGATCCAATCCAAAACAAAACGATTGGGTGCCAATAATCGAAGACTATTTTCTTTCATCCACTCAGCCTGCAGTGGACGTATCCAAGTATTAAATTGCTGCGCGGGAAGTTCATCCTGCAGACGATCCAAACATTGTGGCCAAAGGTTTTCCATATACACCCCCCTATCTCTAGGGAAAATTTCATACCCTCAGGTATTTTTTGTTTGCTGTTTGGAGGAAGCGAAGGCCACGAATTCTACTCTCGTTAATAACGGTTATCCACAAATTGTCTGCTCGGTTGGGGATAATTTTTTATAAAGATCAAGCAATTATGTTTAATTTATAGACAAAAACCCCTGTGGACCAACCAGGCTAAGCTCTGTGGTCCCTTGCTATGGTTTCCTATGGATAATTACAGGGATAAAGTTATCCACATTTGGGCCAGGTTCGGTCCCTGCCTCCCTATGCAGGTAGTTAGCCCCCTAATACAGGAGATATAAATCCTATAACGAATTGATAAATATCAGTAAAAAACGGTTTTCCACAAAAAAACGGCTCAGTAATAATCATAACAATATTCATCTTAATATATTCTTTAATACTATTTTAATTATGATGAGGGCCTGGATAACGTTGTTTTTTTATTCATTGCCTTTTGGTTTTTTATTCCCTAGAATCGCCTCTCTTTTTAACTCCTAGCTCTGGAATTGCTCTCATGAAACGCACCTTTCAACCCAGCCAACTCAAACGCAAAAGAACCCATGGCTTTCGAGCACGCATGGCCACCAAGAACGGCCGCGCTGTTCTAGCTCGACGCAGAGCGAAAGGCAGAAAGCGATTGTGCGTATAGACCTTGGTAAGATCCCTTATTTTTCAGTGTGAATACCTATTTGCCAGAGAATCGTCTTGCTGAGAAAAGCGATTTTTCTGGGGTTTTTGATCAAGCAGTCTGCAAACATTCAACGCCTGAATTATTATTATTGGCTCGTCCTAACACGGGTTCTGTAGCTCGCTTAGGGGTTGTGGTTCCCAAGAAAAATGTCCGCAAGGCTGTAGCACGCAATCGAATTAAACGTGTGATTCGCGAATCCTTTCGTTTGCATAAGAATCAATTGCCTCCTTGGGACATTGTGGTATTAGCACTGCGTCCAGCAGACAAAGCACCCAACCAACGATTATTTGAACGATTGGTGAAGGGATGGGCCAAGCTTGCCAACCAAGCAGCGGCCTCAGGGCCTGAACTCAGCGTGAACGAGGGAGTCTGATAGTGTTGCGTAGGCTATTCACTGAAAGTGTCTCTAAGGCGGTGTTGCTGGCGATCACTGGCTATCAACTTTTCATCAGTCCGTTGATTTCACCCTCTTGTCGTTTTTATCCCTCTTGCTCCGAGTACGCCAAACAAGCTTTTCACTACTACGGGCCCTTCAAAGCCACTCGCTTAGTTTTTGTTCGTGTTCTTAAATGCAATCCCTGCCATCCTGGCGGATGTGATTTTATCCCTTTACCCCTTTCTTCTAAGTGCGATTTACCATGACCCAATTTACGCTGAATAAGATGCTTACCGCGAATAGAATACGTTCTGTTTTGATTATGGCTTTGGCCGTAGTGAGTTATTTGCTGATTTATCAATGGAAGGAAGATAACAGCGCGGATAATGTGCAACCCACTTCATCCATGGAGAGAAGGGTAGAAAACAGTACCCTTCTTGGGCAGCCAGTCACGACGCCGACGTTCGTTGACGCACCTGTTAGCTCTTCACCGATTGGAAAAACAACCAACGATTTGCCCTCCATTCCGGCAGCAGTGAATCAATCTAACAGCGTACCCGTTGGTAATAACCAGCCAACGCAATCTGCTCAATTAATCACGGTAAAAACCGATGTATTAAATATCGCTATTGATTTAAAAGGCGGAGATATTGTTTACGCTGCGCTACTCAAATATCCTGTATCGATAGAAAAATCCAATCAGCCTTTTATTTTATTAAATCAAAGCCCTTCCTTAACATACATTGCGCAAAGTGGTGTGGTGAGTGCTGCGGGTAAAGATTTAGACGCTGAGCAAAGACCTTTATTTGTTTCCGCACAATCCCATTACGAACTGCAAGGCGAGCAACTGAATGTGGTGCTCAACTATCAGTGGGCCAATGGCATGCAGGCGAAAAAAATATTTGAATTCAAAAAGGGCAATTACTTAGTTGGTATTAAATACGAAATTAATAACCACACAGCGCAAACATGGCAGGGCAGTTTCTTTACCCAATTAAAAAGAGATTCAGCACCTGATCCATCGGCGGGAAATAAATCTCTTTTTAGCTTACCCACTTATATGGGCGCTGCTTATAGTAAGCCCACTGAAAGATTCAACAAGTTGGATTTTTCTGATATCGAAGAAAAAGGCAATAAAGCACTGGACGAAACCATCAAGGGTGGTTGGGTTGCTATGGTGCAACATTATTTCTTAAGTGCCTGGGTGCCGAATAAAAATGAAAACTATCATTTTTATGCCAAACGAATAGGTGAAGACAATATTATCGGCGCAGCTTCCCCTTTAGTTAATGTGATGCCAGGCACTCAAGCAGATATTTCTGCGGAACTTTATCTTGGGCCAAAAATACAAGAGCAGCTAAAAAAAGTAGCCGATGGATTAGATTTATCGATTGATTACGGCATCTTATTTTTCATCTCTCACCTCTTATATTTATTGCTTAATTTTATTCATTCCCTTGTGGGCAATTGGGGGTGGTCTATTGTTTTCCTTACCCTCTGTGTCAAATTATTATTTTTCTACCCATCAGCGATTAGTTATCGTTCCATGGCAAAAATGCGCAAAGCCCAGCCTGAACTATTACGCATTCGAGAAAAGCATTCCACTGATCGCCAAGCGTTATCACAAGCTATGATGAAGCTCTATCGCGATGAAAAAATAAATCCCCTGGGTGGTTGTTTACCCGTGCTTTTACAGATGCCAGTTTTTATGGCGCTCTATTGGGTGTTATTAGAAAGTGTTGAATTGCGTCATGCCGGATTCATGTTATGGATTAAAGATTTATCAGTAATGGATCCCTATTTAATTCTGCCTTTGCTTATGGGCGTTAGCATGTTCTTGCAAGCGCAATTAAATCCAACACCACCAGATCCGATGCAAGCAAAATTAATGAAGTGGATGCCGATTATGTTCACCTTCTTCTTTTTATTCTTCCCTGCAGGATTAGTATTATATTGGTTGACCAATAATATTTTATCCATTGCTCAGCAGTGGTATATCACCAAGAAAATAGATGCAGAAAAATAAATTTAATTGCGGAAATTAGAAAATAAAAAAGCCCTGCATTTAAAAGTGCGGGGCTTTTTTTTTGCTGCATAAAAAACTCCACCGTCATCCCGCGACCCCGGCTTAAAGCATGCCGGGGCATGCTTGATAAAATGCGCGGGATCCAGATATCGATTGA
>CAXNEI010000084.1:0-6102 GCA_964201195.1 Gammaproteobacteria bacterium | reverse complement strand
GGGCTAGCTTCCAATAAACAATAACAACAAAATAAATCCAGGAAATGAAACTGTTCTTCGGTGATACCTACTGGACTAAAAGGATCTAAATCTAAACAGCGTAATTCAATATATTCTACCCCACGATTTTTCAATGCACTTAAGGGACGTTCATTTTTTTGTGCGGTGCGTTTAGGACGAATCACGCCATAATATTCATTTTCGATTTGCAAAATATGGGTATTTAATTGTTTCCATGACTCGCCGTCTTTTAAACCCATGACTTCAAAGGCTGGGTAGGGTGTATCTACCGCGCGGCATAAGTCTTCCACGTAATGAGATAAATTGTCATAACGCACTTTAATTTGTGC
This sequence comes from Gammaproteobacteria bacterium, assembly GCA_964201195.1. Taxonomy (GTDB): domain Bacteria; phylum Pseudomonadota; class Gammaproteobacteria; order Pseudomonadales; family JAHFSE01; genus JAHFSE01. The sequence goes on along the minus strand of CAXNEI010000084.1, from coordinate 5,752 downwards.
CTGTGAGCTATTTTGATAACCCAAATCACTCATGCGTAACGAGGTGCCATAGGGTGCAATAACAGTGCGTCCCGCTGTTGTTTCTAATTGTTCAGGCACTTCTTTGAAAAAGGAACGACACACAGCTGGGCTAGCGCCGAATAAATAAATCAGTAGCCAACTATAGCGATGCACATTACGAATCAAGGCAAAATATTGTTGGTCAACAAAAGCTTGATAATCCATTTCTGCTGCTTGCTGTTGATGCAAGCTAGTTAAAAAATCTGTTGGGAAGGACACATTGTAGTGAATGCCGGCAATGGTTTGCATGGTTTTACCATAGCGGTGTCCTAAGCCCACGCGATAAATATGTTTCATTTTGCCGATATTGGAAGTGCCATAATAAGCAATGGGAATATCTTTTTCAGCGGTGAGCGCGCAAGGCATGCTGTTGACCCACAATTTTTCATTATTTTTTTCTAGTTCTGCGTAGGTGATACGATGCAGTTGTTCTAAGAACCGAATCGGTTCTTCATAGCTGGAAAATGTTGGTGTAATAAATTCCAGTAACGCTTCGGAATAATCTGTCGTAATAGAAGGATGGGTTAGTGCTGAACCTAAGGTAGGTGGGTGAGGGCGTTGCGATAAATAGCCACGACTATCTATGCGCAAACTTTCTTTTTCTATGCCGCGTTGCATATGTTGAAGACTGCGCAGCGCAGTAGCATCTAACGCTGCCAGTCGTTGCTCAAACATTAAGATTTCCTCAAAGGCTTCGCTTGCGCAAATAAATTGGCAAAGGTGCCAGATTTTTTGGGTTGCGCAGCAGGTTCCGATCGAGGACGTGGTTTATTATTTTTTGGTTGCTGCACCTGTCTGTGGGTGGTTTTTGCTTCAGCTGGTGCAGGAGCGGTTTCAAGATTCATGCTAAGGCCAATACGTTTGCGCGGAATATCCAGCTCCATGACTTTCACTTTCACAATTTGTCCGGTTTTCACCACATCATGAGGATTTTTAACAAAGGTGTGTGATAAAGCAGAAATATGGACTAATCCATCTTGGTGTACGCCAACGTCGACGAAAGCGCCGAAATTAGTCACGTTGGTAATTACACCTTCTAATACCATGCCAATGGTTAAATCATTCAAGCCTGTTACTTCATCCTTAAAATGCGGCATGACAAAATCGGGTCGTGGATCGCGCCCTGGTTTTTCGAGTTCTTTTAAAATATCCATTAATGTTGGTAAACCCACTTGCTCGGTGACAAATAATTTTGGGTCTACTTGATGTAATAATTCAGCGTTCTGCATTAATTGTCTAACATCCACTTGATAGTGACGCGCAATGGCTTCAACCACCGAATAGGATTCAGGGTGCACAGAGGAAGCATCCAATGGATTCTCGCTGTTAGGAATACGTAAAAATCCTGCGGCTTGTTCAAAGGTGCGTTGACCTAAGCGAGGAATTTGAGTGAGTTGTTGTCGACTGCTAAAAGCACCTTGTTGATTACGGTAATTGACTATGTGGGTAGCAATCGTAGAATTTAATCCGGCAACATGAGAGAGCAAAGCAGATGAAGCGGTATTTACATCGACGCCTACTGCGTTTACGCAATCTTCTACCACATTATTTAATGAGCGGGCTAAGTGTGATTGATTGACATCGTGTTGGTATTGGCCAACACCAATGGCTTTAGGTTCTATTTTAACGAGTTCTGCCAGTGGATCTTGCAAGCGTCGTGCAATAGAAACGGCGCCGCGATAAGTCACATCAAGAGTGGGAAATTCAGCTGCAGCTAAAGCCGATGCTGAATAAACTGATGCGCCGGCTTCACTGACCACGATTTTTTTCGCAGTAATTTCAGGGTGTGTTTTTAGCATGTCGGCAACTAAGCGATCGGTTTCTCGTGATGCAGTACCGTTGCCGATGCTAATTAAATTCACCGAATATTGCTGAGTTAATTGCGCTAACAACTCCCGTGAGGCGTCCCATTCATTTTTGGGTGCATGAGGAAAAATAGTGGTGTAATGCAATAATTGTCCTGTGCTGTCGACAATCGTTGCTTTAACGCCGGTGCGGAAGCCAGGATCTAATCCTAAAATCACTTTATTTCCCGCTGGCGCAGCCATTAATAAATTATTCAAATTAGTGGCAAACACTTGGATGGCTTCTTTTTCTGCCATTTCTTTCAGCTCAGAAAATAATTCATTTTCTATCTGGGTAGATAATTTTACTTTCCAGGTCCAGCGCACTACCTCCATCAGCCAAGCATCCGCTGGGCGTTGATCAAAATGAATGGCATGATAATGGGCAATCATGTTTTCGCAGGGATGAGGAATAGTTGTTTCGAGATTTGGTAATTCTACCTGCAAACGCAATATGCCTTCTTTGCGACCACGAAATAAAGCCAGGGCACGATGGGCGGGAATTTTATGAAAGGCTTCTTGATAATCAAAATAATCTTTAAATTTCGATTGAGGATCCCGTTTATCTTCTGGCGCAGTAGCAAATAAAATCGCTTGTTGGCGTAATTTATCTCTGAGGGCAACCACCAATTCTGAATGCTCGCAGAATCGCTCCATTAAAATAAATTTTGCGCCTTCTAATACTTGTTTAACATCCTCAAAACCTTGCTCAGCATTAATATAAGTGCTGGCTAGTGTAGCAGGATCCTGTTGTGGATCATTTAATAGTGCGTCGGCTAGCGGTAATAATCCCGCTTCAATAGCGGCTTGGCCTTTGGTTCGTCGCTTAGGTCGATAGGGTAAATAAATATCTTCTAATGTTTGTTTGGTTTGCGCAGATTCAATGGCCGTTTGTAATTCTGGCGTGAGTTTTTCTTGCTCTTGAATACTTTTTAAAATGGTTTGGCGTCGTTCATCTAGCTCACGCAAATAAATGAGTCGTTCTTCTAGTTGGCGCAATTGGGTATCGTCTAGTCCGCCAGTGGCTTCTTTGCGGTAACGGGCGATAAAAGGTACACGGGCGCCTTCATCTAATAATTGGATGGTGGCTTCTACTTGTTGGGGGCGAACGCTCAGCTCTTCAGCAATGAGTAAAGGAATAGACTTCATGATAGGGGAATCCAAAAAAAATTAATGATCAAGTTCGAGAATGGCATCCATTTCTACGGCGGCATTTTTAGGTAATGCGGCAACGCCAATAGCAGCACGTGCGGGAAAAGGCTCGGTAAAAAATCGCGCCATAATTTCATTCACTAGCGCGAAATGGCTAAGATCCGTGAGATAGACATTCAGTTTTGCGGTGTGATTCAGTGTGCCGCCAGCCGCTTCGGCCACCGCCTGTAAATTAAGAAATACGCGTTCAATTGCGGCTGCCATGCTGTGATCCACTAAGGTCATAGTTTTTGGATCGAGAGGAATTTGTCCTGACAGATAGACGCGAGAATTGATTTTGACCGCTTGCGAATAAGTCCCGATGGCTTGTGGCGCATTGGGTGTGTTGATGATTTCTCGTTGAGACATAGCCTATTTCCTTCAGCAGGGATTAATGTTTAACACGGAATATTTTGATGGTGGCTTGTGCAGCACGCAGACGTTTAATCACGCGCGCTAAATGAATGCGATTTTTAACACCTAAGACAATATGAATACTACATAACTGTGCGTCTTTCTCGCCTAAATTCAGTGATTCAATGCTGGCGCCGCTGTCAGAAATAATGGTGGCAATATTAGCGAGTACGCCGCGTTTATTTTCTGTTTCGATGCGTAGTGCTGCTAAAAACTCGCCTTCTGTTTTTGTTGCCCATTTAACCGTTAAACATTTATCGGGATGTTCTTTCAATTCATTGGATAAATTACGACAGCTATCGACGTGAATTACCATGCCGCGTCCAGAGCTGAGGAAACCAATAATCGGATCTCCAGGAATAGGGCGACAGCATTTAGCAAAAGTAACCACTAAACCTTCTGTACCGGTAATCATTAAAGGGGAGGGCTCTGTGATTGGCGTTTCGTCTGTAGTCTCTTCGTTAATGAGTCGGCGGGCAATTAATGGAGCAATACGATTACCCAAGCCAATTTGTTCAAGCAAGTCATCAAAATGAGTGAGAGCAGTATCTTTTAATAGAAGATGTTGTTTTTCTGCGGTGATGTCTTGCCAAACTTTGTGGCAGGCATTTAAGGCTTTTTCTAATAAGTTTTTTCCTAGCGCGACGGATTCAGAACGCTTCTGATGTTTCAATGCGTGGCGAATACTTGCGCGTGCACGACCGGTAACAGCAAAGCTTAACCACAATGGATTTGGACAAGCATTTTTGGTGGTAATAATTTCAATGGTCTGACCGCTTTGTAAAACGCTACTGAGCGGCGCTAAGCGACTATCGATGCGTGCAGCGATACAGTGATTGCCCACATCAGTATGTACGGTATAGGCAAAATCGATGGCCGTTGCGCCAGTAGGTAATTCTAAAATATGACCTTTCGGGGTGAAGACATAAACCTCATCAGGAAATAAATCGATTTTAACGCTTTCAATAAATTCCAAAGAATTTCCCGCGCTTTTTTGCAGTTCGAGCAACCCTTTTAACCATTCCCGTGCTCGCGAAGATTGCGCATCCTCGGTGAAGTGCGCATCGGATTTGTACAGCCAATGCGCTGCAATACCATTGCTTGCCATGGCATCCATATCTTCGGTGCGAATTTGAATTTCAATGGGTACACCACTGGAGCCTTTTAATGTGGTGTGCAGCGACTGATAACCGTTGGCTTTGGGAATAGCGATGTAATCTTTGAAGCGACCCGGAATGGGTTTATATAAATTATGAATAGCGCCTAAGATGCGATAACAAGTGTCGACACTGTCGGTGACAATTCGAAAACCGTAAACATCCATAATTTGCGCAAAGGATTTGCGCTGCGTTTTCATTTTTTGGTAGATGCTATATAAATGCTTTTCGCGTCCTATGACGCGCGCTGTTAGATTTTCTTGCGCTAAGCGTTGTTGAATGGCTGCTTCAATGGTGTGAATAATTTCTTTGCGGTGACCGCGGGCTTTTTTAACTGCTTTTTGAATCAGTCGGGTACGCATGGGGTAGAGCGCAGCCAAACCTAAGTCTTCAAATTCTACTCGAATATTATTCATGCCTAATCGATTGGCGATAGGTGCATAAATTTCTAAAGTTTCAGTGGCAATGCGTCGACGTTTTTCTGGATTGAGCACTTGCAAGGTACGCATGTTGTGCAATCGATCGGACAGCTTGACTAAAATAACACGAATATCTTTCGTCATGGCCAAAACCATTTTACGAAAGTTTTCCGCTTGCTGTACTTTGCGTGATTCAAAATGAATGGCAGAAATTTTACTGACGCCGTCGACTAATTCTGCAACAGCGGAGCCAAATTCGTTGGCGATATCTTCTTTAGTGAACAGGCAGTCTTCAATGACATCGTGTAGCAAAGCAGCCATCAGGCTTTGCGCATCCATTTTCATTTCAGCAAGAATTTCGGCGACTGCGACTGGGTGCGTAATATAGGCTTCGCCGCTGCGGCGGTATTGGCCTTGATGAGCGGCCTTCGAAAAAGCGTAGGCGTCTAGAATGGACTGACGTTGTTCATCACTAAAATAAGTCAGCTGCTGCGACAAATTTTCTAGCAGCGGGTCTGGTAGTTGATTGGGGAGTTCGGCTGAAGCAGTTGGCATCATTTAAACATCCGCGCTTTCGTGGTGTTGCGTATTCAGCGAAAGCGCAGTTGAGTCTGTCAGTTAATCTTGCGCGTTAGGGTTCTCATCCAATTGCACTTGTGTTGTTTCA
>CAXNEI010000083.1:0-6121 GCA_964201195.1 Gammaproteobacteria bacterium | reverse complement strand
CCTGGACCCTATTAACAGGCCATCCTTATCATCGTTAAATCATGTAGAATGCTGGGCCCGTGTAAACCAGACATTAAACTACTACTGAGCTGCTCTCATGATCAAATGGGGTCTCAAAACTAAAATTCTCCTACTGACCCTTGCGCCAACACTCGCTGTTGCCTTGCTATTGGGTGGATTATTTTTGCAACTCCGCTTTGACGGACTGAATGAATCCTTAGTCGCCAATGGGCAAGCCACTAGCCAAAAATTCATTCCTCAATTACAACAGCAACTGGCTCTTCCCAAGGATCCAAAACAAAACGCGCTGTTCCAAAAAATTGCCAATCAACTATTAGAAGAAAGTGATGTGAGGGCGGTAACCCTCTATGGCCTACAACAACAATTTCTCGCCCATGCTGGCCCACGCATACAGACTAAACTATCTTCTCCAACAACATTAAATCAGTCACCCAATGTTTATCATACGAAAAATAGCCTACTATTTTTAACACCGATTTATCCTATGCCCGATCTCACCAACGATATCCTTACTCAAGCACCCATAACACCGACGGTGCGCACACAACCTATCGGCTGGATAGCACTAGAACTCACCTCAATTAATATTAATCTAAAAAAATACCAATTAATTTTTATTACTGGATTGATTATTTTACTCAGCGCTCTAATCAATAGCTTGTTAGCGCTACACATGAGTCAATCGATTGTTGAATCCATCAATAAAATGATTCTTGCCATTCATCGAATTAAAGAAGGTCATTTAGAAACACGCATTCATTCTCGTAGCAACGGTGAAATGCATCAATTAGAAACCAGCATTAACACTATGGCGGAAGCGTTTCAGATAGCGCAAGAAGACCTCAGACAAAATGTGGATCAAGCCGCCGAGGATTTACGCGAAACCTTAGAGACCATAGAAATCCAAAATATTGAACTCGATCTAGCCCGAAAAGAAGCGCTGGAATCCAGCCGAATTAAATCAGAGTTTCTCGCCAATATGAGCCATGAAATTCGTACCCCATTAAATGGCATTATCGGCTTTACCAAAATATTGCTAAAAGATGAGTTAAGTCTGCGTCACCGAGATTATCTGAATACCATTGAACAATCCTCCGATGGCTTATTATCTATCATCAACGATATTTTAGATTTTTCTAAAATTGAAGCAGGAAAACTTATTCTAGATAATGCCTCACTCAATATCCGTCGACTGGTGGAAGAGGTACTCACCTTAGTTGCTCCCTTGGCGCACGAAAAACAATTAGAATTAGTAGCGCTTATTTATGCGGATGTTCCGGTACAACTGATGGGTGACTCGCTCAGACTCAAACAAGTGCTCACCAACTTAGTCAGCAATGCGATTAAATTCACTGAGCGTGGCAATGTTATTTTGCGCGTCGTTGCTGAAAAATCCCAAGCACAAGAAATTCTGTTGAAAATATCCATTACAGATACAGGCATTGGACTTTCTCATGAAGCTCAGAAAAATATTTTTTCCGCATTCAATCAAGCAGATGCCAGCACAACACGGCGCTTTGGTGGCACCGGCCTAGGATTAGTGATTTCAAAACATTTAGTAGAGCAAATGAGTGGCAATATTGGCTTGGAAAGCGAGCCAGGCAAAGGCTCTACTTTCTGGTTCACCGTACGCATGATGATTGATCACAAAAATAAAAACACGGCCTCTTTTGATCTCTTACGCGATAAACGTATTGCGCTCTTTGATAGCAACCCCATTGTACGGCTTTCTTTACATCACATGTTAGATAGCTGGAATGCGCGCACAGTAGAAATACCCTCCTTCGATGAGTTAACAACGCAACTCAGCTTAGCAAAAACAATCGATGAAACATTCGATATCTGTCTTATTGGTTTACCTCATAATAAATCTCTGCCGCCAGAACTGATAGAAACAATAAAAACTATTGAACAAACCATAGGCTGTCGATGTATTGTCTTAACCAATACCCATGATGTTGCCTCAGTTTCTTTATCCTTAGAAAATATCGCATCAGGCTATGTAGCCAAACCTGTATGTCATAACAAGCTTTATACTACTTTAGTAGAAATACTTTATCCTCATCACCAATCCAACCAAAATCATCATTTACAGACACCTGCTATTGAGCCCTTAAAAACACGGCCAAAAATTTTAGCAGTAGATGACAATCCCTCCAATTTAAAATTACTCTGCGCATTACTTGAAGACCTCAACGTTATTACCATCCCTTGCGAAAGCGGACAACAAGCGATTGATTGTTTGAAGACACAACAGATTTCATTAATCTTAATGGATATCCAAATGCCCGATATGGATGGCATAGAAGCGACGCAATATATTCGCGCAATAGAAAAACCCAACGAGAGAATACCCATTATTGCCGTCACCGCACATGCTATGGCAGATGAGCAAAAAGCTTTATTTAAAGCGGGTATTGATGATTACATTACTAAGCCAATTAATGACATCCAGCTGATACAACTCATTCAACAGTGGACAGGATGCGCTGTTCGCTCTAGATCAAAAACTACTACAACAGCACCTATTGTAGAAGAGTCCACTCAGACAACTGAACCAGTGAATCTAGCAGAAAGTTTGAGGCTGGCGAATAATAAAAGCGACTTAGCCAACGACTTGTTGGTGATGTTATTAAACACTTTGCCACAAGATAAAATTGATATTCAAACAAGCTGGGAAGATGAAGATTATTCCTTACTGCTTGAAAAAGTGCATAAACTTCACGGTGCTACACGCTACTGTGGCGTTCCTTTATTGAGAGATGCATCCCATCATCTGGAAACATTGATCAAACAAAAACAGTATGCTTTACTACCCGACGCTTTAAAAAGGCTTTTCAATGAAATGCAACAAATACAGGATTGGGTAGAGCAACATCACCCTGATCGTTCTTTTTATTCCGCCTATTCTTTTTTACCCAACCCATGATGCGAGTAATTTTATGACTAGCACTAACCTCACTGCCCCAGAATTATTATCACCCGCGGGCAGTTTAAAGCATCTGCATTATGCTTTTGCTTACGGCGCCGATGCTATCTATGCCGGTCAACCACGTTATAGTTTGCGCGCAAGAAATAATGAGTTTAAGCATGATCAATTAATTGAAGGGATTGGCGAAGCGCGACGACAAAATAAAAAGTTTTATGTGGCAAGCAACTTATCTCCCCATAATGATAAATTACGCTCTTATATTCGCGACATGGAACCCATCATCGAAATGAAACCCGATGCATTAATTATGGCAGATCCCGGATTAATTATGATGGTAAGAGAAAAATGGCCGGATATGCCCGTACATTTATCGGTACAAGCCAATGCAGTAAATTGGGCTACGGTAAAATTCTGGCATCAGTTTGGCGTTAGCCGAGTGATTTTATCTCGCGAATTATCCATCGAAGAAATTCAAGAAATTGCTGAACGCTGCCCGGAAGTAGAACTCGAAGTTTTTGTTCACGGCGCTTTATGTATTGCTTATTCTGGCCGCTGTTTATTATCCGGCTATATGAATCATCGTGATTCCAATCAAGGCGCTTGCACCAATGCTTGCCGCTGGAAATATGATGCCCATGAGGCCAAAGAAACTTTAGAAGGCAATGTGGTGACTGAAAAACCTCTGGTGTATCAACCCACCCAAGAAGAAGCCGAACCTGCTCATGAGAAAATATTTTTACTGCAGGAACAAAATCGACCAGGTGAATATATGCCAGCTTATGAAGATGAGAACGGTACTTATATTATGAACTCAAAAGATCTCCGTGCTGTACAGCATGTAGAAACTTTGACAAAAATGGGCGTGAAATCGCTGAAAATTGAAGGCCGGACTAAATCGCATTATTATGCAGCACGTACTGCACAGATTTATCGCCAAGCGATCGATGATGCTGTCGCAGGACGTGGTTTTAATATGTCGCTGATGGATCAGCTGGAAAAATTATCGAATCGTGGTTACACCGAAGGTTTTTATCGCCGCCATCCACCGAAAGAATTCCAAAATTACGAAACCGGCATTTCTCGTTCTGATCAACAAATGTTTGTCGGTGAAATTCGTGATTATTCTGCAGAAAAAAATATGATTACCATTGATGTGAAAAATCGTTTTCAGGTAGGTGATGTATTGGAATTAATGACACCGCAAGGTAATCATTTTTTTAAATTAGATTACTTGCAGTCAGAACGCGGTGAGCAACGTCAAGATGCACCTGGCTCTGGCCATGTGGTGCAAATCCCTTTGCCCTTTGAAATGCCGATGAGTTCTGAATATGGCTTATTGATGAAGTCAGTTTAACCGAACATCATTGACACCTAGCCAGAGATCTATTCTTTTGCGACAAAACGGCCATCCTTGGCACGGCACAAACACATCCATGTGTTTGAGGTCGCTCAGAATAGATCTCTGACTGGGTAGTAATAAATCCTACTGACCATATTTCTGCTGCAACGCTTGAATCCGTTTTTCCAACGGCGGATGACTCGCAAATAAATGCAGTAAACCTTTGCCTTTGCTAGGACGAATACCAAAAGCTTGCATCGCTTCCGGTAATGCGCCCGGTTGTTCATGATCGCCCTTCAAGCGCTGCAATGCTTGAATCATTGCTTTGGGATTATAAAGCTGCGCACTGCCCTCATCGGCGTGATATTCACGATAACGAGAAAACGCCATCACAATCATCGAAGCTAAAATACCTAAAACAATCTCAGCCACAAAAGTAGCGATGTAGAATCCCATACCCACGCCTTCTTGGTTTTCACTACGAAAAACTGCCTTATCTATGGCATAACCAATAATGCGAGCGAAAAACATCACAAAAGTATTCACTACGCCCTGAATTAAAGCCAAAGTCACCATGTCGCCATTGGCTACGTGCGCAATTTCATGACCGACTACTGCTTTAATTTCATCTTCTTTAAAGCTCTGCAATAAACCTGCGCTCACAGCAACTAATGCACTATTTTTATTCCAACCGGTAGCAAAAGCATTAGCTTGTGGGCTAGGAAAAATACCTACATCTGGCATACCGATGCCGGCCTTCTGCGCTAACTCTGCCACAGTATCCAATAACCATTGCTCTTCCCGTGATTGCGGCTGAGTAATAATTTTTGTTCGCGTAGACCACTTAGCCATGGGCTTAGAAATCAACAAGGAAACTACTGAACCTGCCATACCAAATACAGCGCAAAAAATTAATAGCGAACCAAGATCTAAACCGCCGCCCTGCGCAAAAAAGCTATCTACGCCTAATAAGCGCAACGAAATACTGGCAACCGCCATGACCGCCAAGTTCGTCAGTAAAAACAAAAAAATACGTATCATAGAAATTTCCTCTTATAAAAACACACATTTCAATTGTATGGGGACATGACCAAAAATTTAAAGCAGCTCTTTAATTTTTTCCAGTTGATGAATCAATGCCGTTTCTTGCTGCGCTAACTCTACTTGATGTTGCAGCACTTCCGCAAGAATCTCATCAGTGGTTAATGGATTAGCCAACACTACACGAAATACCACAATAGGTATGCGATTATAGCCTATAGGATTTAATTGAGTCCGCGAGACAAAAGACTTCCCATGAGCACGTTGGGTTTTTTGCAGCAACCGGGTAAAATCATTCAATGACTGATTTACTACTTGTTGTTTAACCCCATCAAGCGCAGCTAATTGAGCTTGAATTTCTTGTGGCACATAACGATAGGTCAGAATATTTAATTCAGGCACAGAAATTAATTCAAAATCAGGATGTGCTTCAATCATCTGCGCAAACCGTTTGGCTTTTTCAATACCTAAATCAATCAGTAATTCATAGCCTTTGCGACCAATCACATGCAGGCCAGAATGAACTAACAAGGCCATACCTGGACGTGAACCTTCTAAGGAATGACTGCCTAAATCTTTCGAGCCTTTACGAATCACATATTCCGCATGATGCTCAATATAACTCAATGCCGTCGGATCTTTAAATAACACCATGCCTACACCCATAGGCACATAAAGCTGTTTATGCGCATCGATGGTCACTGAATCTGCTCGTTCAATACCTTTTAAAATATATGCATAACGCTCTGAACATAAAGTCGGCCCGCCCCATGCTGCGTCCACATGAA
>CAXNEI010000082.1:0-6171 GCA_964201195.1 Gammaproteobacteria bacterium | reverse complement strand
CCATTTTCAACATTTGCACTTCTCGATCTAGCTGCGCATTACGCACACGCAAGCGGTCATTGTCCACTTGCTGAGTTTGGATATGATCTCCCATCACCACCAAACTATGCACGCCACCGTAGCCAAACCAGAGATCAGCCTGCAACCACATCAGCATAACAAGCTGAATGCACACCACTGCTCGCAACCAAACAGGCAGTTGCTTCAGTCGATGAATAGCTTGATTGAGAATCTGTACACCACGGCTCATACATTCAATACACTCAGAATTTTACAGGTGAATTTCAGTATGATGCATCATTCATCGCTCAGCAAAAGATCAATTGAACCAAGTTGTAAATTCCTTCTTACCACGATAAGGCGCAGTCTCTCGCACCAAACTCTCAATGCGTAAAAGTTGATTATATTTAGCGACTCGATCGGTACGACACAGGGAACCCGTTTTAATTTGCCCAGCAGCAGTGGCGACCGCTAAATCAGCAATTGTCGTATCTTCTGTTTCACCAGAACGATGAGAAATCACCGTGGTATAACCCGCTTGTTTTGCTAATCGAATCGCAGCAAAAGTTTCCGTAAGGGTGCCAATTTGATTAAGCTTAATTAAAATAGAATTCGCTACGCCTTGTTCAATACCGCGCTGCAATATGGCGGGATTAGTGACGAATAAATCATCGCCCACCAATTGCACACGTTTTCCCAAGGTTTCCGTGAGTTGTCGCCAGCCCGCCCAATCGCTTTCATCCAAACCATCTTCAATCGATAAAATCGGATAGGCGCCACATAATTTATCTAAATAGGCGACAAACTCAATTGAAGTTAAGCTTTTTTGCTCGCTGGATAATTGATAACGGCCGTCTTTATAAAATTCCGTCGCAGCACAATCTAACGCCAACATCACATCACGACCTGGTTTAAACCCAGCTTTCTCGATGGCCTGCATAATCACTTCTAAAGCAGCTTCATTGGAAGTTAAATCCGGCGCAAAGCCGCCTTCATCACCCACTGCAGTATTTAAACCTTTCGCTTTCAAAACACTTTTCAATGCATGAAAAATTTCTACGCCACAACGCAAGCCTTCAGAGAAACGGGTCATACCTACGGGCTGCACCATGAATTCTTGAATATCCACGTTATTATCTGCGTGTGCGCCGCCATTAATAATATTCATCATCGGCACCGGCATAGTAAACGGCCCCGCTTTATCACCATTAAATAATTGCGAAAGATGCTCAAATAAATGCAGACCTTGCGCTTGCGCTGCTGCCTTTGCGGTAGCTAAGGAAACCGCCAAAATAGCATTAGCACCTAACTGACCTTTGTTTTCTGTGCCGTCTAAATCTAATAAACGCTGATCGATAGCTGTTTGATCTGCTGCGTCTGTTTCTAATAAAGCATCGCGAATACGAGTGTTAATATTCGCTACCGCTTTCAATACGCCTTTACCCAAATAGCGCTTAGGATCTTGATCGCGTAATTCCAGCGCTTCCCGTGAACCGGTTGAAGCACCTGATGGAGAACAAGCGGTGCCGATTATTCCATTCGATAATATTACGTCAGCTTCCACCGTCGGATTACCACGGGAATCTAAAATTTCGCGTGCGCGAATATCGGTGATTTCAATTGTCATAATGACTCCTTAAAACACCTCCCCCTGCCAAGGGGGAGGCTGGGAGGGGGTTAAATAGCAACAACCGGCCAGCTTTTTACTAGCTGATCTAATTGCGTTAACTGAGTTAAAAATGCTTCTAATTTATCTAGCCGTAACGCACAAGGCCCATCGCATTTCGCTTGCTCAGGATCCGGATGGGTTTCTAAAAATAAACCGGCAATACCTTGCGATACGCCCGCTTTCGCTAATTCTAAAACTTGATGTCGACGACCATCGGCAGAATCCGCACGACCACCGGGTTTTTGCAAAGCATGGGTCACATCAAAAATTAACGGATATCCGGTTTGCTTCATCACACCAAAACCCAACATATCCACAATTAAATTGTTGTAGCCGAAACAACTACCGCGCTCACAAATCATTAGTTGATCATTACCCGCTTGTTCAAATTTATGCAGAATATGCTGCATTTCTTGCGGCGCTAAAAATTGGGCTTTTTTAATATTGACGGGTTTCCCTGTACTCGCTAAGGCAATCACTAAATCTGTTTGTCGTGATAAAAATGCAGGCAATTGCAAAACATCTACTACTTGTGCCACTGCAGCCGCTTGCGCAACCTCATGCACATCGGTAATCACCGGCACTTGAAAACGTGTTTTGATTTCTTCTAAAATCTGCAAACCTTTTTCTAAACCTAAACCACGAAAGGAATGAATTGATGAACGATTGGCTTTATCAAAGGAGGCTTTAAAAATATAAGGCAGATTTAATTTCTGACAGACGCGCACAAAATGCTCTGCCACTTGCAAAGCTAATTCCCGTGACTCAATCACATTAATGCCGCCAATAATTGTCAGCGGTAAATCGTTGCCGATTTTTAAGGAATCAATGGCGAGATGTTTGTTCATGCGCTTGCTTGGACCTTCATCGCCTTCCGCACCTGAGAAAAAACTCGCGCAGCTTTAATATAACCACTAAACAAAGGATGGCCATCGCGCGGTGTTGAAGTAAATTCTGGGTGAAATTGACAAGCAACAAACCAAGGATGCTGCGGAATTTCAATCACTTCAACCAAATTACCATCCTTCGAACGACCGGAAATTTTTAATCCTGCTTTTTCAAAATCGGACAAGTAGCGGTTATTGACTTCATATCTATGTCGATGACGCTCAGTAATTATCGCTTGGCCATATAATTCACGCACTAGAGTATTTTCTTCTAGCGCGCATTCTTGACCACCTAAACGCATACTGCCGCCCAGATTACTTGCCAGGCTACGCTTTTCTACCGTGCCATCACCAGCAATCCATTCAGTAATTAACGCAATAACAGGATACGGCGTATCGAGCACAAATTCCGTACTATGGGCTTGAGCAAAACCCACCACATGGCGCGCATACTCGACCAATGCTAACTGCATGCCTAAACAAATCCCTAAATAAGGCACATTATGAATCCGTGCATATTCAATGGCTTTAATTTTTCCTTCAATGCCTCGATTACCAAAACCACCAGGCACTAAAATGGCGTCCATTCCTACTAACGCAGCAACACCTTGAGTTTCCAATTGCTCAGCATCTATATAGTGAATATTCACTTTGGTATGGGAATGAATGCCTGCATGGCGAAGGGCTTCATTTAAGGATTTATAGGCATCTTCTAAACCAATATATTTACCCACCATGGCAACATCTATTTGATCGGTGGCATGACTTTCATCAAAAACCACTTGCTCCCATTCAGATAAATCTGCTGGTTTTACTTTATTTTGCAAACCTAATTTTTCTATAGCGATATGATCTAAACCTTGACGATGCAAATCACCCGGAACCGCATAAATGCTGGACAAATCTTGGCAAGAAATTACCGCCCGCTCTTCCACGCTAGTAAATAACGCAATTTTTCGTAGCGATTCAACGGGCACTTCATGGCTTGAACGACAAATTAAAATATCTGGTTGCAAACCAATGGAGCGTAATTCTTTCACTGAATGCTGAGTAGGCTTGGTTTTGGTTTCACCGGCAGTAGCAATAAAAGGCACCAAGGTAAGATGCATCAATAAAGTTTTACCGAAACCTAATTCAGTGCGTAATTGTCGCACCGCTTCAAGAAAAGGTTGTGATTCAATATCACCCACCGTGCCGCCAATTTCTACCAACACCACATCATAATTTTTACCGCATTCTAAAATGCGCGCTTTAATCGCATCAGTAATGTGTGGAATGACTTGCACAGTACCGCCTTGATACTCACCACGACGTTCTCGCTGAATTACTTCTTCGTAAATTTGACCGGTAGTAAAACTATTTTTCTGCGTCATCCGAGTACGCACAAAGCGCTCATAGTGACCCAAATCTAAATCAGTTTCCGCACCATCATCAGTGACGAAAACTTCGCCATGTTGATACGGGCTCATGGTGCCTGGATCCACATTAATATAAGGATCTAACTTCATCAAAGTAATAGTCAAACCACGGGCCTCTAATAAAGAGGCTAATGAAGCCGCAGCAATACCTTTACCCAAGGAAGAAACCACACCACCTGTCACAAAAATATAAGCTGTCATAGCTGTTCCACATCTACATAACTAACGATTGAAATGCATCGCCTGTTCAAAAGACCCAAAGAATTGCGCAAGATTGTAGCGGACAAGACCCATGATAGGAATGGACTCACCGGTTATTTTGCTTGAATAGCAAAGTCAGCGGAATAAAAAAATAGATCTGGTATAGAAATTACCCATTGAGTTCAGCTGCAACGAAAGCTAAGATGCGAAACGTTTCTCGTAACCACTGACATTAAGGATGATATCTGCAGCTATGAAACGATTAAAAAACATTCGCCGAATCGATAATGATGTCAACTCTACCTATGCTTGGTTAGTGCAGGTACAGCGCGGTGATCGCACCACAATCAAAATGTTCTCCGATGGCGTTCATGGCGGCAAACGCAAAGCCATGCAAGCAGCCATCGCCTATCGCGATCAATTTTTAGCCGACACAGACCATTTCAAATATCAGATGTGGTTACGCACTATTCTGCGCCGCAATAATTCTTCTGGCATTCCTGGTGTAGCACGTTATATCTCCACCGACCCTAAAACTGGCAATAGTTGGGCCTTCTGGTTAGCCTCTTGGATTGACGAACATGGCATCAGCCGCAAACGCAAATTCTCTGTATTACGTTATGGCGAGCGCACAGCGAAAAAATTAGCCATGACTGAACGAGAGCAAAAATTGCACGAAGCGTGCTCGGTGAAATCGGCGTAAATTTTTATGGTGTTGTTGCATAAATAGGTTACAGAGCCATCCGTTCACCCTGAGCTTGTCGAAGGGTCTGCATGCAAGTGGTTCGACAAGCTCACCACGAACGGTATTTATGCAAACAACTCCGACACTTCCCTATTCGTTTATCACCGCTTCAATTGCCGGAATTAAACTCGCTGGCTCGTCTTTCGATGCAAAACGCTCGACTACCTTCCCCTGACGATTAATTAAAAATTTCGTGAAATTCCATTTGATGGCCTCAGTGCCCAATACACCTGGCGCTTCAGCCTTCAAATACTTAAACAACAGATCTGCCTCTTCACCGTTCACATTAATTTTGGCAAACACCGGAAAAGTCACGCTGAAACGGGTTTCACAAAAATTTTGAATTTCTTCGTTAGAACCCGGCTCTTGACCACCAAACTGATTGCAAGGAAAGGCCAACACGCTAAACCCTTGCTCATGATACTTTTGATAGAGTTGCTCGAGCCCTTCATATTGTTTAGTGAATCCACAACGACTGGCTGTATTCACAATTAATAATACTTGCCCCGTATAATCAGCAAGAGATTTCACCGCCTCATCAGCGGTTTTGCATTGAAAATCGTATAAACTGGCTTCCATCAGCATTGCTCCAAAAAAATTGAACGAAGGGAATTAACCTATGGGTCACAGATTATCAAAAATCTATACACGCACTGGCGATAAAGGCACCACCGGACTCGGTGATGGCTCGCGGATCGAAAAAGATCATCCTCGCATTGAAGCTATTGGTACGGTAGACGAACTCAATAGTATGCTGGGTTTGTTATTAGCTCAATCGAATTGTCCAGAATTAATTATTCCCTGGCTCAATGATATTCAACATGATTTATTTGATGTGGGTGGCGAACTCTGTTTACCAGAAATGCGCCTAGTGAAAGAAGCGCGCATTACTGAGTTAGAACAGCAAATAGAAACCATGAACGAAGTCTTACCGCCGCTCAAAGAATTCATTTTACCAGGCGGTTCAGCAGCAGCTAGCATTTGCCATTTAGCGCGCAGCATTTGTCGTCGCGCGGAAAGAAATATCTATACGATTACTAAAACAGCTGAAGCATCCACAATACCGAGTTTTGTTTTACCCTATGTCAATCGTTTATCCGATTGGTTATTTGTTTGCGCACGCACATTAGCGCGACATAAAGGGGGGAAGGAAATTTTGTGGAATCGGGAACGGTGATTGTAGGGGCGCCGCTTGCTGCGCCCGAATTTCCATTTACTGCGCTGCACCTTTGATCGGCTATGTCTTTATTG
>CAXNEI010000081.1:0-6179 GCA_964201195.1 Gammaproteobacteria bacterium | reverse complement strand
TAGCCAATTAACCATCAAGCAAGGCGTGATTAAAGGCGTCAACATTTCCCAACTGGTGTTTAATCAGCTAGATCAATTTGGCCCAGTGATTCAAAATTACCTACAAGAGAAAGCGCAGAAAAAATTACCGCCTTCTCTCAACAAAGACACGCAACTAAAAACATTTACTACGCAAGCGCAATTTAAAGACGGCATCGTTCATTTACAACATATCGATACTAGGTTGGATAAAGCGAATGCTGCCGGTGATGCAAGGATTAATTTATTAGCCAACACTTTGGATCTGCATTTAGGCGTACAATTAGATGAAAGTATTTCTAATAAATATGTAGCGCAAATTATTTGGCCAGTGCATTGCAGCGGCCCACTCAATGCTGCACCTAAATGTAGCGTAGAAACCCGTTTAATTCGCAAACAGCTAGAAAAGTTAGCCAAACGTACACTGGAAGAAAAAGCCAAAGCTGCACTGCTGAAGAAATTAAATCTCCCTGATGAAGCTGCAGCTAAAGCTTTAGCGCGCCAAAAAATAGAGGAGAAAAAGCAACAACTCCAACAGAAAGTCGACGCGCAAAAAGCACAGCTACAGCAAAAAGTCGATCAGGAAAAAGATAAAGTGGAAGAGCAATTGAAAAATAAATTGAAGGGGTTGTTTAGGTAAAAAACCAATAACTCACCCCAACCGCTGCAGCCAATCCAGCAAAATCAGCGATCAGTCCGCAGGCTAAAGTGTGGCGCATATTTTTAATACCCACGGCACCGAAATAAACGGCTAATACATAGAAAGTAGTTTCGGTGCTGCCCTGCATAATCGCCGCCATCCGCCCTACTAAAGAATCCACGCCATGGGTTTGCATGGCATCTAACATCATGGCGCGCGAACCACTGCCAGAGAGAGGTTTCATAAATGCCGTCGGCAAGGCATCAACAAATTGAGTATCCCAACCAAAATAAGTCACACCATGTCGAATCCAACTCAATACGGTTTCTAATGCACCGCAGGCACGAAATACACCAACAGCCACTAACATAGCAACCAGAAAAGGAATCAGACTGGTTGCTGTTTTAAAGCCTTCTTTGGCGCCTTCAATAAAAGTTTCATAGACATTAATTTTTTTAACCCACCCCACGAATAAAAATAACGCCACCATGGCAAATAAAATAAAATTGCCGATCGCAGTGGAATATAAACTCATAATATCCGCTGGTGTATTACCCACCCACCAAACAATGCTGGTTAATAATGCGGTATAACCAAATAAATAAGCCATGATCACTGAATCCCAAATACGAATTCGTTGCCATAACATCACAGAAAATAAACCGGCAAGCGTTCCCGCTGAGGTGGCTAATAATAAAGGCAAGAAGACTTCCGCAGGATTGGCAGAACCTTGTTGTGCGCGATAGAGGAAAATTGTCACTGGCAATAAAGTCACCGAGGCAGAATTCAATACCAGAAAAACAATTTGCGCATTAGTGGCTGTATCAGGTTTTGGATTTAATTCTTGCAAGGCTTGCATAGCGCGAATGCCCATTGGCGTTGCCGCATTATCTAAACCCAACATATTAGCGCCGATATTCATCGTCATAGCGCCCATGGCCCCATGACCGCGCGGCACCTCCGGCATAATTCGACATAATAGAGGTTCAATAGCCTTAGCTAACACATTCATTAAACCGGACTGCTCAGCGATTTTGAATAAGCCCATCCATAAACATAAAATGCCCGTTAACCCCAAGGCAATTTCAAAACCTGATTTTGCGCTATCAAATAAGGCATTAGAAAGTTGTGACCAGACGGCGACATCGCCAGTGAGCAAACTGTGTAGTGAGGCAGTGACAAATGCAATGAAGAAAAATCCGGTCCAGATGATATTAAGCAAGGGTGAGATCCTTCTGTCTAATTAAACGATGAAAGAAAGTATATCCATATTGACCACACAAATAAATGTGTTATACCTTACACCATAGGAGATTCGTTATGGCAACCAATTTAGCAATAGATGACAGGCTCATTATGCAGGCCCTCAAAGCTGGGCATCATAAAACCAAAAAAGAGGCAGTGACAGCTGCGCTCAAAGAGTATGTCGCCCATAAAAAACAGCGCGATATTCTAACTCTTTTTGGCTCGGTAAATTTTGATGCTGGTTATGACTATAAAAAGGCTCGCAGTCGATGAAAATTCTGGTTGATACCTGTATCTGGTCTCAAGCATTACGCCATAAAGCACCCAATCCAATCATTACTAAAAAACTCTCCGACTTAATTCAAGACAATAGAATTTCCATCATTGGCCCTATACGACAAGAACTTCTTTCTGGCATAGCCAACATAAAACAGTTTCACGATTTAAAAGAACATCTTTCCGCTTTCGAAGATATCCCTCTTATTACTGAGCATTTTGAGAAGGCGGCTGAATTTAGCAATCTGTGCAGAGGGAAAGGCATCCAAGGCTCAACGATTGATTTTCTCATTTGTGCCGTAGCTCATAGAGAAGATCTCACCATATTTACCATTGACAAAGATTTTGATAACTATAAAAAATATCTACCTATCCAGCTCATTCAATAACGGAATCCTCGACGTATCCAAACCCATTAAATCTAAAAAATTAAATCTGTCTTTGTCCAATAATTGTGATAAACGCACATTACCCAACGCAGTAAAAATAGTTTCCACTCGGCCTGGATGTTGTTTATCCCACTGCTGCAGCATGCTTTTAATGGCTTGACGTTGCAAGTTATCCTGCGAACCACATAAATTACAGGGAATAATCGGAAAAGCTTTTTCTTGCGCATAACGCACTATGTCTTTCTCGCGGCAATAGGCTAAAGGCCGAATAACTATATGCGCCCCATCGTCAGTACGCAATTTTGCTGGCATAGCTTTTAGCGTACCACCAAAAAATAAATTGAGAAAAAAAGTTTCGATGATGTCATCTCGATGATGACCTAAAGCAATTTTAGTTGCGCCTAATTCTGTTGCTGTGCGATACAACACACCACGACGCAATCGCGAACACAGCGAACAAGTGGTTTGGCCTTCAGGAATCACTCGCTTCACTACGCTGTAGGTGTCTTCTTCGATAATGCGATATTCCACACCTAATTGCGTTAAATAATTCGGTAGCACTTCTTCAGGAAACCCCGGTTGTTTTTGATCAAGATTCACTGCAACTAATTCAAAAGATACGGGCGCATTACGCTGTAAGCTCATCAACATATCGAGCAAAGTATAAGAATCTTTACCGCCGGATAAACACACCATAATACGATCGCCCTCAGCAATCATATTAAAATCCATCACTGCTTGCCCTACTTCTCGGCGAATACGTTTTTGCAATTTATTGGCTTGGGTTTTGTCTTTTCGAGCCCGTATTGCTCGGTCAGCTGAGGTCTGCTCTACCGCTGTTATTGAAGACATTGAGATACTCCGAAAAATCTACTTTACTCATTAGGCCGGCTAGTATAATCACTATGACCCGTTGACTCATCCTATTTTTTGACGATTTACCACACAACTGACTTTTTTATATCTGAGGTGACTGACCTATGAGTATTTGGAGCATGATTTTTCTTGGCCTGTTTATAGCCACCCTTGCCTACGGTATGGTGATTTATAACAACTTAGTTAATCTGAAACATAATGTGTCAAAAAGCTTGGCTAATATCGATATATTGCTCAAGCAACGTCATGATGCGCTACCTAAACTGATCGATACGTGTAAAGCCTACATGAAATATGAACAAGAAACTTTCGATAAAATCATTCAGGCTAGAGGGTTAGTGGCTTCTGCCCAAGCGCAAAAAAATATCCCCCAGCTAGGTCAAGCTGAATCTAGTCTACGCGTCGGACTGGGAAATCTCTTTGCTCTTGCAGAAAATTATCCTGACTTAAAAGCCAATAATTCTTTTGCTCAATTGCAGCAAACCATTATTCACCTGGAAAATACTATTGCTGATCGTCGTGAAGTCTATAATGAATCAGTGAATTTAAATAATGCCCGCATCGAACAATTTCCCGATGTGATCATCGCAAAAAAATTCGGCTTCAAGCCTTTTTATTTATTGAAATTTGCCAAGGAAGAATTAGTCGATGTTCGAATATCTGCTGGCTTTAACACTTAATCCTTTTCTTGACCCAAGCTGGCCGACGCAACTTGATGCAGGCACTTTTTGGGGATTTACTCTGGTAATGATAGGCAGCAGCCTGGTGCTTTTTTGGTTTACCTTTAGAAATTTTTACAAAGCCCGAATTATTCAAGATACGCCCACTTCAAAAATACGTTCTGCTGCTCAAGGTTACGCAGAATTATGCGGATATCCGGCAGAAATGCCCTTAGTTTCTCCCTTATCAAAAACGCCTTGCGCTTGGTACAAGTATGAAATTGAACAGCCCTGCTCACAAAGGTGGCAAGGCTCTGGCTTACGCTGGTGGCTAGACTGGAGATGGAAACACTGGGGCTGGTCTTCAATAAAAAGCGGCGCTAGTCATGCCACAATTGTCCTAAAAGACGATACGGGCATCTGTTATCTCGATGTGGAACAAGCGGATATTCGCGCTGAATATAAGCGCTGGAACACACAAGAGAATCCTATGCCAGATTCAATGGGATTTTTTTCTGGCTTATCTCAAATGCTCAGCTTTTCTCAACCAAGGTTTCGTTGCACAGAATATTTAATTACTGCTTATGATAATCTTTATGCCATTGGTCGTTTTCATTCTATTCCTGCACCCAGTTATCAAGCACAAGTCGATAAAGTAACTAGTGAATTACTCACTGAATGGAAACAAGATCGCGACAAGCTAGCAGAACAATTTGATCAGAATGGTGATGGCCAAATTGATATGACTGAATGGACGAATGCACGCGAAGCGGCGACACGAATAGCGCAACAAAGTATTCAAACCGAATTGGATACTCACCCCACTCATTGTTTGTCTGCACCAAAATTTACTAACTTACCTTTTATTATTTCCACCAAAAAACAAAATGATTTAGCCAATCACTACAAACGCTATGCCTTCGTCTTTCTGTTGGGTTTTTTATTCAGTTTTAGCGAGGTGTTATTGTATTTAATCGGTCGATTTGTGCTCTAAGAGCCTATTGTTTTGCTTCTAACAAATATGCTAGAGTGGCGGTTGCCAAAATTTTTGGCTGTAAAAAATTTATTAACCCTTTCGTCAACAAAGTAGTAGCAGTTATGGAAATTTCCTCACGCCCAACAACACCCCAGAGCCCAGGGGATCTACCCTTGCCAAGCGAGCTGACACTTCTCAGATCAATATCCAGCACAACGGGCAGATCCAGCACCTCTTTTTTCTCCATGCGCGATTCTCGTAATTCCTTAAAAACGCCAGGCGCTTTTTCAGCTATTCATAGTGATGACGAAAGCAGCAGTGATAGTGAAAATGAGGATAATTTTTTTCAAGAATTACCCCCACAAAAACCAGCAAGCCCAGAGATTTTGACATTAGCCAATGCAATTGAAAAAGCATCCGTGATGGATATCTCATCAGAAAATGTACCGCCACAAAAAACAACTACGGCGAGAGCAAGACGTGCAATTCAGCGGCCAGTGGAATTAGCCTCGGTCAAAAGAAAAAATCAAGATCGAGATACGACACCATCTCCTACCGAAATCAATGATCTGGAAATTACCACCAAAAGACGACCCGCTGATGCGTCACCGCCCAATCCCATAATAACTAAATCCCGTCGCCCTTAACCGCTCTGGATCATATTGATTGCGGCCATCAAAAATGACTGGCGAAGACAAGGATGTCTTAATTCGAGCAAAATCTGGTTGCCGAAACACCTTCCATTCCGTCACTAAAACAAAAGCATCAGCGCCGTCAAACACATCATATAAATGTTCGCATAACTGAATTTTTTCGCTGGCAATAATTTCCGCCGGCAAAGCCTGCATAATAGTTTCCATCGCTTCCGGGTCATAGGCTCTCACTTGCGCGCCGGCCTTCACTAATGCAATTAATAAATCTAATGCAGGCGCTTCACGCACATCATCGGTATTGGGTTTAAACGCTAAACCCCATACCGCAAAAGTTTTTCCTGCCAATTGACCTTGGAAGTGATCATTTATTTTTTCAAATAACCGCTGTTTTTGTGCCTGATTTCTTTGTTCTACGGCTTTTAGAATCCAGGGCGAAAAATCATTTTT
>CAXNEI010000080.1:0-6189 GCA_964201195.1 Gammaproteobacteria bacterium | reverse complement strand
GCCCTGCTCGGCTTGTTCAATTAAAGTATCACGATACATAGCCCAGGTCAGATCTTCCGCTACACCACCGACTTTTTCTAAGGCTTGATAAATCGGTACGGTACCAATGGGCACCGGTGAATTACGAATAATCCATTCACGGGTTTCATGAATATGCGGACCAGTGGATAAATCCATTACTGTGTCTGCACCCCAACGAATGGACCAAGTCATTTTTTCCACTTCTTCTTCGATGGAAGAAGTCACTGCAGAGTTACCAATATTGGCATTAATTTTTACTAAAAAATTGCGACCAATAATTTGCGGCTCTAATTCCGTATGATTAATATTAGCGGGAATGACGGCTCGGCCGGCAGCAACTTCTGCGCGCACAAACTCTGGCGTAATAATTTCTGGAATGGCGCTGCCTGCACGAAAAGGAAATTGACGACGCAACTCTATATCTTGTTGTGCGCGTAAATTTTCTCGAATGGCAATAAATTCCATTTCTTCGGTAATTTTTCCCTGACGCGCATAATATAGCTGCGTTAATGATTGGCCCGCACGAGCTCGACGAGGTTTAGGTAAGTGCGCAAATCTTACGGCTTCTGCCCGTGGATCTTTATGGCGCTTATCCGCATAGTCTGAACTAAAATCAGCTAACACTTCACTGTCATTACGACGCTGCAACCAAGGTCGGCGAATATCTGCTAGGCCTTGACGAATATCAATAGCGACAGCTGGATCTGAGTAAGGCCCGGAAGTATCGTATAAGACTATACTGGGATTGGCTTCTTCACCCTGCGCAGTATGCGTAGGCGTTTGCGTGATTCGGCGAAAAGGCACTTGAATATCGGCAGTACTGCCTTCCACATAGATTTTGCTGGAATGCGGAAATGGCTGAATCGCCTGTTGATCCACTTGAGCACGATCTTTTAAAAGCTGGGTTTTTAATAATGGGGTGCTGGAATCTTGTGATTGCTCTGTCATAATGCGTGCCCTACACTTTTACACTTCAATTCCGCTCGAGTTAAATGAATCATGATGAAACCTAATTTTGTATTGACCGCGATAATTATCGGACTTGGCTGCGCAATAGCCTCAAGCGCTAATGCGGAGCCGATGCTAACGTCCACTGCCCCTTCAGTTCAAGCAAAATCCACTGTTGCTGATCTCTCAGAACTGATTACTTTGGCGGTAAGTCATGATGCCAACTGGAAATCCACTCAATTTAACGCCAAAGCACAACAAGAAAGTTATGCTCAGGCCAGAAGCCAATTGCTGCCGCAACTACAATACAGCGCGCAAACAGCCATTAATGAAGATAAAGGCACTAATTTTTTAGGTATTGGGGGGAAGTACAACAGCAACTCACAAAGTTTGCGTTTGTCTCAACCGTTATTTCGCCTTGATGCTTGGTTCGCAGCAAAACGAGCTAAGGCACAATACAATCAGATACATGCTGAATTAGAATCCGAGTATCAAGCCCTGATCATCAAAGTAGCAACCGCCTATTTTGATTGGCTGAAAGCGGAAACACAGCTCAATTTTGCCAATGCGGAAGAACAGGCTTATCGCAAACAACAAGAACAGGCGCAGCTCACTTTTAAAGCAGGCCTTACCGCCGTCACTGACGTCTATGAAGTACAAGCAGAAGCCGATCTTGCGCATGCACGCCAAATCATTGCACGCAATCAATTAGCGCTCGCTAAAAAAAGCATGCAAGCCATGACTGTGGTGGCGGTTGATGCAGTGGCAATACCCAACTCAGCTGTGCCGCAGCAATTTACTGAAAAATCCTTGGCAGATTGGACTGCTCTAGCTAAAGCACAGAATCCTGATTATCTTGCTGCTCAACAAGCAGTAACAGCAGCCAAACAAGCAAAACGCGCACAAGCCAGTGCGTTCGGACCGCAAGTGGATCTGGTGGGCAGTTATACCGACGGCAAAAATTCGACTATTTCTACCCAACCTTCTGAGCGACAATCTTCGCAAATTTCCATGCAGCTGACTTTACCTTTATGGACTAGTGGGCAAACGACTTCGCGTTATCGACAAGCAGACAATCAGCTCCGCGCTGCTGACGCACATCTCGATGCAGTAGCCAGTGATGCGGTGGTAAAGATCAGTCAATTGTTAGATCAACTACAAGCGGACGAAGATATTTTAGTGGCACAACAACAAGCGAAAAAATCCTCGCAAACTGCAGTTTCTGCTACCCAAGCGGGTTACCGCGCTGGTACTCGAACAATTGTGGAAGTGTTGCAAGCAGAGAGCAAACAATTAAGCAGCGTGAAAGATTATCAAACTGCTTTGTATGATTATTTATTGCATCAATTGCAGTTTGAACAAGCGACTGGAACTTTGTCGGCAAAAAGTGTGGTGCAGTTGTCGGGGAAATAATCTCACCCCTCCCCAAACACATCCCGATAAGCGACATACACTAATAACGTATGCGCAATCATGACAATCGAGATGATAGGTGTGAAGAGCACCACTGCACTCAAGCGACTCATAGCGGATAAACCCAGTGCATTCATTAACATGCCGATGAGTGCACAGACAAAAAAAGCCGCTATCCAAAGAAGCCCCATGCCCAGTAGCGCAACCAGCCAAGCCTGCCAACTTTTCAAACAACCCGACAAGCTAGTTTTCATTGCAGACCAGGGGCTGTGCCCACCAAGCACAATTAACACCGGCGCAAACCAAGATAGAGCAAAGAAAACAAATGCGCTCACAACGGCTGCAACCAAAATACCCAAGCTTAACAGCACTCCACCTTGCATAAATTGGATGAGCTCTAAAGGCATTTTTAGCGCATAAATAATGGCGAAAAAAAGACCGACCCCTAACATCAGTAGGCCGATATTAATCAGCTGCATAACAACAAAAGAGCCCATAAAAGAAAAGCCGCCAAACAAACTATTCACTTTGATCTGACTGCCTTGGTCACACTGATAAGCCATAGAAATAATACCGGCAAATAACACCGGCATTAGAAAAAATGAGATACCCCATCGCAATAAAGACTGAATAGGTGCAGAAAACCATTCTGGAATAATAAAAATCAATCCGCAGATCAAACCACTGATCAACCAAACCACCGGCGCACGCTTAAATAAATGCCAGGTTTCTTTTAACCAATGAACGCCATAATTCCAAGAACAAGAATAAATTGCTTCCATAAAAACACTCCCTATTGAATGGGTAATTCCTGATAAATACGCTGTAATAATCGATCCAATGCGCCCTTATTATGATTTAACATAGCAGTGCCCCGCTCGACTAATTGAGCTACTTGCGCAGGATTCGTTTCCAAACTATCCAGCATAGTCGTTAATTGCTCAGCATTTTCAACCTGTAATAAACCTTGATGTTCTAATAATTCATCCACAATAGTTTGAAAATTAAATACATAAGGCCCTACGATGGTCGGTCGTCGTAATGCGATAGGTTCTAATACATTATGACCGCCACGAGGAATAAAACTACCTCCGACCACAGCTACATCACTGGCGGCATATAATTTTAATAGCTCACCCATGGTATCGACTAACAACACCTGTGTTTCGACGCGCACCGGCTCCGCAGTGCTTCTGCACACCCAAGATAAATGCGCTGCTTGAATGAGCTGAATAATTTCTTGCGCACGCTCTGGATGCCTTGGCACCAGCACTAACAAACTATTGGGATTTTTCTGTAAACGCATTTGCTGGATTTTAAGCAATAAAACTTCTTCTCCCGGATGCGTGCTGGCAGCGATCCAAACAAAGCGTTTTTCACCCCACTGCTGACGCAAAGCTTGACCCGCTAATAACACACTTTCATCAATAGCTAAATCAAATTTAATACTGCCAGTTACGCTGATACATTCTTTCGGTAAACCCAACTGAATAAATCGCTGTGCATCAGTGTCTGCTTGAGCACATATATGAGTGAGCTGTTGCAACATAACCCGAGTAAAAGTAGGCACCCACGCATATTTTTTTGCTGATCGCGCAGACAAACGCGCATTGACTAATAAACAAGGCACCTGCTGAAGAGAGGCTTGATGAATCATCTGCGGCCATAATTCTGTTTCCATAATAATTAATAATTGAGGATTCACTTGCGCAAAAAAACGCCTCATGAGAAAAGGCAAATCATAGGGCACATAAACATGATGCACTTGATCGCCAAATTTCTTTCTAATTTGTTCCGAACTAGTGGGCGTCATACTGGTAATTAAGAGCGGCATATTTGGATAAGCTTTTAATAGCTGATTCACTAAAGGTACAGCAGCAATAAATTCGCCAACAGAAACCGCATGCACCCAAATGCACTGAGATAACTGCAGCTGCGATGGCCAAAAGCGCTCGCCCAAACGCTGACGATAAGCAGGCATTTTCCGCGAACGCCACAATAATTGAATCAAGGCTAAAGGCATCGCCAGATAAAATAGAGCAGCATAGAATTGCCGTGTTATCATGCGGTGAATTTTTTCGTATTGAGTCATTCGATTCCTAAATATTATGTCAACCTATTTAACTCCCCCTGCCCCCTCTTTAAAAAAGAGGGGGTTCTCCTCGCTTTATACTCTGCGCTATTGGCCACTTTGGTTTGGGCTTGGCTTATTGCGTCTAACCATTTATTGTCCTGACAAATGGCGATTTTCTGTAGCTAAAATGTTAGGCAATCTGCTTTTTATCTTAGCAAAACGTCGACGCCATATCACCCAAGTTAACGTGCGCCTGTGCTTTCCTGAGCTATCTCACGCAGATCAGCAACATCTAGTAAAAAAGATTTTCCATGAAAACGCCCTAGGCATCTTAGAAACAGCATTGTCTTTTTGGGCGCCGGCTGAATCTTTTAGATCACGGGTTCGCTTTGAAAATATTCATATACTCGAAGACGCGCTGCAAACAGGAAAAGGCATCGTGCTGGTCGGCGCCCACTATACCACGCTGGATTTAGCGGGTTTATTATTTTC
The DNA here is from genome assembly GCA_964201195.1 of Gammaproteobacteria bacterium. GTDB lineage: Bacteria > Pseudomonadota > Gammaproteobacteria > Pseudomonadales > JAHFSE01 > JAHFSE01. The sequence continues at coordinate 1,241 of CAXNEI010000080.1, read as the reverse complement.
GTTATTTTATCCCATCGATGTGTTTTATCAGCCTCATAATAATCCCTTATTAGAAGCAGTGATTCGCAAAGCACGACAAAGATGGGCTGGCTCAGCAATCCCTAAAGATAATATGCGTGCTGCTTTTCGCAGCTTAAAACAAGGCCATATTTTTTGGTATCCCGCCGATCAAGATCATGGCTTGAAGCAGTCGGTATTTGCGCCTTTTTTTGGCGTGACTGCTGCAACACTGACTACACCTGGACGTTTTGCGCAAGCCAATAACTCTGCTGTTGTTGTCTTAGGTTTTCATCGTTTGCCGGATAATACCTATGTATTTAAATTTTCTGACCCACTCAACAACTATCCTAGTAACGATACAGTAGCCGATGCCACTCAATTAAATGCAGCACTGGAAACGCATATTCGCCGCTATCCCGAGCAGTACATGTGGGTGCATAGACGATTTAAAACGCGGCCCGTAGGTGAGAAGAATTTGTACGAATAAAAACAGCAGGCCAAAAAAAACCCACTGGAGTAAACCGGTGGGTTATAAACTAATAGGCTCGGCACCTATTCAAAAATAATAAACTCAATAAAACTATTTAACTGCCCGCTTTTTCTGTACAGGCTTTGCTGTAACAGTCAATCCAGCTTTCTCAACCACTGATTGCAGTGCTTTAATCTTTGCAGATAAGGCATCCACATCTTGTTTAGTGGGAATATTTAATTTAGCCAGAGTTTTAGCAACACGCTCATCAAAGGCTTTCTCAATTTTTTCCCAAGAATGCGCTGCTTTATCCTTTACTTCTTCCACTCGCTCGCGATAAGTCGTTTTTTTACCGCCGTTAGTTTTACCTTCAACCTTTTCGCCATCTCTAACGAGGGCATCAAATAATTTATTACCTTCTTTCTCTGCTTTAGCATAAGCACCTAAACCAGCCAACCAAATTTGGCTAGCGGATTCTTTGATTTTTTTTGCGATCTGCATATCGGATCCTGCAACGCTTATCTTTGCCATAACTTCACCTATAAAAAATAAATCCTAGCCAGTCCAGCCACTACATTCAACTGCGCTACTACTCTGAATAGACTGTTAGACCGACTTCGCTAGGAGAGTGCTCACTGTATAGAGACAAATTAGAATCCGCATACTATTTTTAAAATAATTTCTATCCCTATTTTTTTCGCCACAAAGTCTTACCCTCTTTATCTTCTAAAATAATCCCTATCACCAATAAATCATCGCGAATTTGGTCTGC
>CAXNEI010000079.1:0-6223 GCA_964201195.1 Gammaproteobacteria bacterium | reverse complement strand
CATTGCTTTTGCTATGACTGATAATGAAGCGGCCGATTATTTACAGAAAGAACGTGCATTATTATTTAAACAAATCCATGAAGACTGTCAGATGCGGGCATAGCTTTTGCCCATTCCTTTAGACTCATTTTGATTTTGGAATATACTGTTATGCTTCGTCATCCCCGCACGGCGGCTTTTTTGTCAGATCAGGATTCAAATGATGAATCCACCTTTTAAAGCGGAATAAAAATTTTCATAACTCCCCCTACCCCCTCTTTAAAAAAGAGGGGGTTTTTGTTTTGTGCGGGCGTTATACTTATGCCCCGGCTGCCTTGACGAGTATCTCATAAAGAGATATTCTCAATGGCACAACAAGGAGGTTAGGGTGCGAGTGATTAGCAATAAAACATTAAAAATCTTTTCAGCGGCACATCCAGCAGCCAATTCACCTTTGCAGCACTGGCGAAAAAATATAGAAAAACACACCTTCACTCATTTTACGGAGCTAAAAGCTGTGTTTAATTCGGTAGATAAAGTGGGCGAGTATTGTGTTTTTAACTTGGGCGGTAATAAGTATCGACTGATTGCCTTTGTCCAATTTACTAAACAGCAATGCTTTATCAAACAGGTATTAACCCATAAAGAATATGATCAGGGGAATTGGAAATGAATGCAGCACATGATTTAAATCGATTATCGCAGTCGTGGCAAAAAGTGGAATCGTTGGCCGAATTAAAGCCCATTAAAAGTGAAGCGCATTATGATCGCATGGTTGCGTTAATGCATGAGCTGATTGAAGAAGGCGCAGGGAGGGACAAGCATCCCTTAGCGAATTTGCTCTACATCCTAGGTAATTTAATTGCTGACTATGATGATGCGCATTATCCTTCAGGTGCAACCACACCACATAGTATGTTGGCCTTTTTTATGGAGCAGCACAGCTTACGACAGGCTGATTTTCCAGAGTTAGGTAGCCAAGGTGTAGTCTCAGAAATTTTATCTGGCAAGCGAGCGCTTAATTTAAGACAAGTGCGCGCATTAGCGAAACGATTTAAGGTTTCTCCTTTGGTGTTCATTGAAGTTGCTGAGCCGAAGAAAAAGCATTGATTTCGCCTTCCCCTCTCCACATCATCATCGGCCTCATCTTCAATAAAAAAAATCAAATCCTGATTGCGCGCCGACCGCAACATACGCATCTTGGTGGTTACTGGGAATTCCCCGGAGGCAAGGTAAAAAGCGGAAAAATAAAAACTAACGAAACCCACAACCAAGCGTTAGCTCGTGAATTAAAAGAAGAAGTCGGCATCGAGGTAAAAGCCAGCCAATTTTTTATGACCATTCCACATCATTATTCAGATCGTTCAGTAATTTTGCATTGCTATAAAGTCACCGACTATCAAGGTGAAGCTTTCGGTTGTGAAGATCAGCAGGTGCGTTGGTGTAATATGAACGAATTAAACTGCGAAGATTTTCCCGCAGCCAATCGCTCGATAATTAACGCGCTGCGGTTGCCGCCGTTTTATGTGATTACAGAAACCCCCTCTTTTTTAAAGAGGGGGCAGGGGGAGTTAAATTATTCTTTCCTACAATTTCGTGCACCGCATTTATCACAAGACAATTATCGAAAAGCTGCGGAACAATTTCTCGTGCAACTGAAACCCGAACAAACTTTATTAGTGAATAGCGACATCGAATTTGCACAAGCTCATTCGCAAGTGGGTTTGCATTTAAATAGTCGAACTTTGATGCATTGTGAAGAAAGACCTATTCCTTTTTCCCAATGGCTTGCTGCTTCTTGTCATAATTTAGAAGAATTAAAACACGCAGAAAAAATCCAAGTAGATTTCGTTACGCTCTCACCTGTTTGTCTCACCGCAACTCATCCTGATGCGGAAGCGTTGGGTTGGCAGAAATTCCATGAATTAATTCAACAAACTTCTTTGCCGGTTTATGCGCTGGGTGGAGTGAATAAGAAAGACTTAGCGCAAGCGCAACAATTAGGCGCTGTCGGCATTTCTGGCATTAGCGCTTTTTAATCTCAATTTTAGCATTCAGCAATCACTTGTTTTCCTCTATACTGCCGCCTTTGTTTTTTCAGTAGAAAATTTATTTCTTGACTGGAAAACCAAGAAATAAATTTCTTAAAGACAAGGTGGTTTTATGGCGCATGAATTTTCCCGTGTTCAACAGTTTCCAGCAGGCACGGTAGGTGTTAATGGAACTTTGTATTTCTCAAATACGTTTAATGGCCCGATTAAAACGCGTGAAGGGCTGCTGGTAATTGATCCAAAAAGAATTCCTGATGGCTGTTCTTTAGTGGTGAAACCTGATGGTTCTTATTCTATGTTGGCACCGCCACCAGTTCATATGGCATTGCCGCAAGCACAATCTGTTCTGCAAACACCTGCGCCAAGGTTGTCTCAACAAGAAGCCGTTGTTATGCCAGTGGGATCTGAAGAATTTCTTTCATCGGGTGATATTCAATTTCAATTTGGAAGTCTTCCTGAGAAATCTGTGGAAAAGCATTCAAAAAAATCACCAGATCAAAAACCCGATAACTACGATGCAAATTTTCCTGCGCTTTCAGCTTCAGTTGTTCCGCAATCTAATGAGTCCTTAAAAAATAAAAGTAAAAAAGAATCTAACCATTCTCTCAGTCAACCTGTAGTAAAAGAAAATACAGCAGAGCAGGTTTCTATAAGCTCATCGATGGAAAGCGCAATTCAATCAAGCGTTGAATCAGCATCGCCAGAGCCGGAGTCTGTGCAAATAGAAACGGGTACAAAGGTAGTTGAGAAGAAAGATTATTTGTTTAATGACGTCGCTGGAAAATATTCTGGCCTAGTGAATGCGAAAGGCGAGCCAAAAGGTCAAGGTGTTTGGAAAAAAATTCAAAAAGGCTCAGTGATTAGTGAAGTTAATGCGGAATGGAAAGACGGTAAGCCAATTTCTGGCACAGTCAAATTTACCAGTGGCAGGGAATTAACTTTCGCTGATGGGAGTTTATTGGTTGCGAAAAAATTAATTCAATCTGGCAGTGAATATGTCGGCCCTGTGAATGAAAAGGGTCAACCGCATACTGTGGGTGATCAAACTGGTATTTTAACTTGGAAAGATGAAGAATCCGGTGAACAAAAATCTTGGTCTGGAAAATTTGATTCGGGCAATAAAGTAGAACCGCCAAAGCCAGCTGTTAAAAAACCAGTGCAGTCCCGAGCGCCTAAGGGTATTCCAACTTCGTCAGCTGTTAAAATGTTGCCAGCAAAACCTATGATTGCAGCACCTGCGCGGGCTACTGAGAATGCTTCATCTCAAGTGCGCCCTGTGCAAAAATCTGTTAGTTCAGCGCCAGCTCTTGTTAAGACGGAAACACGAGGGCCTGTAACTAAACCAAAGCCAGCGACTGTTAAACCACTTGTTCAAGCGGCACCAGCAGTGCAATCAGAACGTTTAACTTTAGAAGAAATCGGGCCGCCGCCCAATTACTATGAAAATTTACCGCCGGAGATTGTAGAGTTCTGCCAACAAGTTTTGAGTCTCCATATGCCTGGCGATTCCAATACATTAAAAGATGGTAACACCAGAATATTAAATGGCAATCAGGGTTCAAAGACGTTTCTATGGCATTCAAGTAGCAAGCCAAGGAAAGATTTGTTCTTTTTTCAGGGAGGCGGATCTCGTATTGATCGACAAAGTCAAGCAAATAGTTTTCTTTATGTCGGCGCATATAGTTCTGCAATAGCTTGCTATAAACCGGCTCAGGCATTACACGCACCAGATGGGCCAGGTGTTTTTATTCGGGGTGACGGCGCTATTTTCTTTGGTGTGGTGAGTTATGTTACCGCATCAGGAGTTGGTGCACAGATGCAACCTGCCTTTGTGCAGGGTAAAATTTTAATGCCTAAAGGCTATATTATTAAGATAAATGCGCCGGTGCTTTGTAGTTCACTACAGCCATTGTCGAAGGATGGTTTATCTTCCTTCGAGATTTATACGCCAAAAACCAGAGAGGCTTATGGTAAGTTTATAAAAATACATTCTGAAACAGCGAAAGACCAGTTTCATCAAAAGAAAAAATATTTAGAATCTGTGCCAATTTCTGAGAGTGACTGGCAGCAAATCTATAGTGGTGGCGTTGTTCGTCTTGCGAATGGTCAATTAGCTGCACATGATCAAGCAGCCGATTTAAGAATTGGCAATTACGCATTTAGAGGGCAGCTATATAACGGTTATGTTTTTGAGCAGCGTTCTAAAATCTATCTTATAGATGCAGAGGAGAATAAAACCTTAATTTACGAAGGCGAGCTTCATTCAGAATTGCATGAGCCTAAGCCCAGTCCGGCAAATCTCGGCCGATCTAAAATGGGTTATTTTTATACTGAAACGAAGAATTATTATGGAGCTTTTTCAGTGAATGATGAGGGGCGCACTCTATTCTCAGGAACAAGCGGGCCACTTCCTGCAAAGGGGCAGCCAGCCATCTCGACTGCTGGGCATCGTCAAATAGATATTGCTAAGCTCGAGCCTTCCTTTGCCGATATTCCGCCGATTGTTCTTAAAATGGCAATTTGATTAAGCAAGGGCGTTTTTTCAGCGCCCTTCAGTCACTGCTCATTATCCCCTATACTCGCCGTCTCCTTTTCTCGAGACGGCCTTATGTTGAAGATCCAAGAAATCCAAACCTTGTTATTGCATCGCTTTCCCATGTTATTGGTGGATCGTGTCACCGAATTACAGCCTAATAAGCGCATTGTTGGGTATAAAAACGTCACTATTAATGAGCCATTTTTTGCCGGCCATTTTCCTGAATATCCCATCATGCCTGGCGTATTAATCTTGGAAGCTATGACGCAATTATGCGGCATCTTAAGTTGTAGCTCGGAAAATAAACAGCCAGCGCGTGATGGCGCGATTAATTATATTACCGGCGCAGATCACGTGAGATTTCGTCAGCCGGTTATTCCCGGTGATCGACTCGATATGGAAGCGGAATTAACTGCGCAGCGTCAATTTATTCGCAAATATTTTTGTCGTGCCAGTGTCGATGGTGTATTAGTTGCCGAAGCGAAAGTGACGGTAGCAGAAAAGAAAAGGAGTTCACTATGACGCTGATTCATCCCACTGCAATTATTGATCCGAAAGCAGAATTAGCCAGCGATGTAGAAGTCGGGCCTTACTCTATTATTGAAGCTCAAGTGTCGATTGATTCAGGCACTGTTATTGGTCCCCACGTTGTGGTGCGTGGCCCAACGCAGATTGGTAAAAATAATCAATTTTTTTCTTTCAGTTCGATTGGTGAAGCCTGTCAGGATAAAAAATATAACGGCGAGCCAACCAAATTAATTGTGGGCGATAATAATGTGTTTCGTGAATATGTGACGCTGCATCGCGGCACAGTGCAAGATCGTGGAGAGACGCGCATCGGCAATCATAATTGGGTAATGGCCTATGTGCATATTGCTCATGATTGTGTTGTGGGAAATCATACCGTGTTGGCAAATAATGCAACGCTAGCGGGTCACGTTAATGTGGGCGATGGCGTTATTCTTGGCGGCTTTACCGGCGTGCATCAGTTTTGCCAAATTGGCGCTTATAGTATGGCAGGGATGTTTTCGGTGATTACCAAAGATGTGCCGGCTTTTGTTATGGTGAGCGGGCATCCTGCTGCGCCTCATGGATTAAATGTAGAAGGGATGAGAAGAAGAAATTATTCCGCAGAATTAATTCGTGATTTAAAAGAAGCCTATAAAATAGTTTATCGCCAAGGGCTGACGTTGAAAGAAGCGATTATTCAATTGCAGACTTTTGCTGAAACTGAAGAGTTGAATGTATTTATGACGTCGTTGGAAAAATCTACGAGAGGGATAATTCGGTAGAGAATTAACTCCCCCTACCCCCTCTTTAAAAAAGAGGGGGTTTTTGCTCTCTATCTCCCCCTCTTCAGATGAAGAGGGGGTTGGGGGGAGTTTGAATGAAATGACAAAGGATTTTAATGTAATGATCATCGCTCTTATTGCTGGAGAAATTTCTGGAGATCTGCTCGGTGCTGATTTAATTCGCGCCTTAAAAAAACACTATCCGGAAGCGCGCTTTGTCGGTGTGGGCGGCGCGAAAATGCAAGCAGAAGGTTTGCAATCTTGGTTTCCGTTGGAAGCTTTGTCGGTGATGGGTATTGTGGATGTGCTTAAACAATTGCCGCAATTACTCAAAATGCGTCGCCAATTATTTGATTGGATCAAAC
>CAXNEI010000078.1:0-6243 GCA_964201195.1 Gammaproteobacteria bacterium | reverse complement strand
ATGAGCAATCACCAAAGCCTGCATGGCCATGGTATTTTCTTCCATTAAATAGGCAATACAAGGGCTGGAGTTAATCACAATTTCATAGGCCAACCCCATTTGACCCCGTTTATAATTTTGTTCTACGTTGACAAAATGTTTGCCAAAAGACCAATGATGATAACCCACTGGCATACCCACGGAAGAATAAGCATCCATCATTTGTTCAGCAGAAATCACTTCAATTTGATTGGGATAGGTTTCTAGTTGATAAACGTCCCGTGCAATTTCTCCAATGGCTTGGTCGTAGGCTTTGATTAAATCAAAGGTCCATTCTGAACCGACAGAAATCGGACGACGTTTTTTTTGCTTCGGTGTTGGCGTTGAAGTCATAGATTAAGCCACTTCCTGCTTCTGTCCGCTTTTGCGCTGGAATAATTTGCGGAAAACCGGATAAATATCGGCTGCATCGGAAATTTGCTGCATGGAGAAACAATCACCTTGGGTGCTTTGAATGGTTTCATATTCTTTCCACAAAGCTTGATGGCGGCGTGGATTAATTTCCACATAAGAATAATATTGCAATTTAGGCAGAATTTGATCGGTGAGTAATTTCCGGCAAATAGGGGAGTCGTCGTTCCAGTTGTCGCCATCGGATGCTTGAGCACCATAAATATTCCATTCATTGGGCGGATAACGCTCAGTAATAATATCATCCATCAGTTTTAATGCGCTGGATACAATCGTGCCGCCGGTTTCTCGCGAATAGAAAAATTCTTGCTCGTCTACTTCTTTTGCGCTGGTATGGTGACGAATAAAGACCACATCAATTTTTTTATAGTTTCGTTTCAAAAATAAATACAGCAGAATAAAAAAGCGTTTGGCAATATCTTTCATCGATTGATTCATTGAGCCAGACACATCCATCAAACAAAACATCACCGCTTTAGCGCTAGGTTTGGGTTGTTTGATATGCAAGTTATAGCGTAAATCGATGTCATCAATAAAAGGTACATGACTGATTTTGCGTTTGATGCGATCAATAAAATCTTCCAGCTCAGCAATTTTTTTGGCATCTTGATGTTCTGGTAATTTTTGCTGTTCGATGGTCAATTCTTCTTGATAATTGTGCAATCGACGTTTGGCTGCAGCAGATAACGCAATGCGTCGGCCAGTCGCTTGTTTGAGTGAGCGCAAAATATTTATTTTGGAGGGATTGCCTTGATTGACCACGCCAGCACGGACATATTTAAAGGTTTCTGTGCCAGCGAGTTGGCGCTTAATTAAATTAGGCAGCTCTAAATCATCGAATAAAAAGGTCAGAAACTCTTCTTGGGTAATTTGAAAAACGAAATCATCGTTACCTTCGCCGGAATCTCCTGCTTCGCCGCCACTACCACCTGCGCCGCCGCCTTGTTGTGGCCGCGCAATTTGATCACCTTGAATAAATTCTTTATTGCCGGGCAATACGGTAGAACGTTTGCCACCAGGGCCGTGACGAAAATTAGGCTCGCCAATATTTCGTTTGGGAATAGAAACACTTTCACCGCTTTCAATATCGGTGATGCTGCGTTTGGTGACTGCTTCCGCTACCGCTTTTTTAATGTGGCCGCGATAGCGTTCCAAAAAGCGCTGGCGATTCACCGCGCTTTTGTTTTTGCCATTTAATCGTCGATCGAGAATATAACTCATAAAATAATTATCACTTAACAATTCCCTCTTTGATAAAAGGGGATTAAATACTAACGATAAACCGTTCGGGCTGAGCCTGTCGAAGCCCATTCTCAAAGCAGGCAGCCCTTCGACAAGCTCAGGGCGAACGGATTATTACTTTATTGCGCTTTCCTCACTCGCAAATACCATTCACACAATAGACGAACTTGTTTCTCCGTATAACCACGATCAGTCATACGTCGAACAAAATCTTCGTGTTTTTTCAGATCGTCTTTCGAGCCTTTTGGATTAAAGGAGATTACTGGCAATAAATCTTCAGTGTTAGAGAACATTTTTTTCTCAATCACTGTGCGCAGTTTTTCATAGCTGAGCCAGGAAGGATTTTTGCCTTGATAATTAGCGCGAGCACGTAAAACAAAATTCACCACTTCATTGCGGAAATCTTTTGGATTACTGATCCCTGCGGGTTTCTCAATTTTCTCTAACTCTTCATTCAATGCGCTGCGATCAAAGATCTCGCCAGTATCTTGGTCGCGATATTCTTGATCTTGAATCCAGAAGTCAGCATAACTCACATAGCGATCAAAAATATTTTGGCCATATTCAGAATAGGATTCGAGATAAGCCGTTTGAATTTCTTTGCCGATGAATTCTACATAACGCGGCGCTAAGAATTCTTTGATATAGCGCAAATAACGATCGCGAAGATCATTGGGAAATTGCTCTTGTTCAATTTGAGTTTCCAACACATGCAGTAAGTGAACAGGGTTAGCCGCTACTTCTGTGTGATCATAGTTAAATACTTTGGATAGAATCTTAAAGGCAAAGCGGGTAGAAAGCCCTTCCATACCTTCATCAACACCGCCAGCATCTTTATATTCCTGATAAGATTTCGCTTTAGGATCTGTGTCTTTCAGGTTTTCGCCATCGTAAATGCGCATTTTTGAATAAACGCTGGAGTTAGCCGGTTCTTTTAACCGTGACAAAACGCTGAACTGAGATAACATCCGCAGTGTGTCGGGCGCACAGTGCGCCTCTTTCAACGAACTGTGACGTAATAGTTTTTCGTAAATTTTAATTTCTTCGGTGACTTTCAAACAATAGGGCACTTTGACGATGTAGATACGATCGATAAAGGCTTCATTGTTTTTATTGTTTTTAAAGGTCTGCCATTCTGATTCATTAGAATGCGCAAGAATAATCCCTTCAAAAGGTAATGCGCCTAATCCTTCGGTGCTATTGTAGTTGCCTTCTTGGGTGGCGGTTAATAAAGGATGCAGCACTTTAATGGGCGCTTTGAACATCTCAACGAATTCTAATAAACCTTGGTTAGCCCGGCAGAGTCCGCCAGAGTAGGAATAAGCATCGGGATCGTTCTGCGCATATTCTTCCAATTTGCGAATATCGACTTTACCTACGAGTGAAGAAATATCTTGGTTGTTTTCATCGCCGGGTTCAGTTTTTGCGATACCGCATAAATCTAAAATAGAAGGATAACGTTTCACCACACGGAATTTGGTAATGTCGCCATTAAATTCGTGTAGACGTTTAACCGCCCAGGGTGACATGATAGTTTTTACGTAGCGTAATGGGATACCATACTCTTCTTCTAGAATTTGACCATCTTCATTAGGATCAAAAAGTCCAAGCGGTGATTCATTCACCGGTGAGCCTTTAATGCTATAGAAGGGAATCTTTTCCATCAGATGTTTGAGTTTTTCTGCTAGCGAAGATTTACCGCCACCCACAGGGCCTAACAGATAGAGAATTTGTTTTTTCTCTTCGAGACCTTGGGCTGCATGTTTGAAATAGGAAACAATGTGCTCGATGCATTCTTCCATGCCGTAAAATTCATCAAAAGCTGGATAGCGTCGAATAATTTTGTTAGAAAAAATTCGGCTGAGGCGTGGGTCTTTTGCCGTGTCGAGTAATTCGGGTTCGCCAATGGCCTCTAATAAGCGCTCCGAGGCAGAGGCATAAGTGTTAGGATCCTTCTTGCAGAGCTCCAAATATTCTTGGATCGAATATTCTTCTTCTTGGTTTACTTCGTAGCGAGACTGGTAATGCTGGAAGATGCTGCTCATTGAGTCACCTCTTAATGTTGGCAATTGGGCAGGGAGTAATTTTAATATAGTCTGGAATTTGACGTCAGCGCCATGTTTTTTCACATTTTTTTTGTCTGCGCCCTGACTTGTTCATAATCCGTACTCACCGTAGAATGCTGCGTTCGATTATTCAAGCATTTCACTAAAGAACAAAGAGTAAGCCAATCATGTTTCAGTTTCTTATTAGTCTCTGGCAAGAAATCAGTGCACGACCTGATTTCTGGGGATTTGTCAGCATTCCCTTGGTCGCTGCTGTGGTGACCTGGGCTCACGTCTGGTTAGCCATGCAGATGACCTTATATCCGGTGGAATTTGTCGGTTGGAAAAAACCTTGGTTTGGCTGGCAGGGAATTATTCCGCGGAAGGCAGCGAAGATGTCTAACATCATAGTGGATAAGACCATTATGAAATTAGGTACCCTGAGTGAAGTGTTTCATGAAATGGAGCCGGATAAAATTGCAGCACATATGAGTCACGCACTGAGTGTGCGAGTAGAAGAATTCGCTGACGAAATTATGTCTGAGCGCCACGCCATCTTGTGGACCAATTTGCCGCAAGCCATTAAGAAGCGGGTCTATTCGCGGATCAAAAAACAAATTCCGGCGATTTTGGATGGCTTGGTCAAAGACATGAGCGCGAATATTGATCAGCTAGTGGATCTGAAAGAAATGATCGTCGAGCGCTTGGAAACCGACAAAGTCTTAATGGTGAAAATTTTTAAAGAAGTCGGTGACAATGAATTTAAATTTATTGTGCGTTCGAGTTTTTGGATTGGATTATTTTTCGGCGTTGTCCAAATGACCTTGTGGTATTTTTTCCCCTCCCACTATATGTTGCCATTATATGGCGCTGCCTTGGGTTGTGCGACCAATTGGGTGGCATTGAATATGGTTTTCCGGCCGCTGCATCCGATTAAAATAGGTCCCTTTGTGATTCAAGGCGTATTTTTAAAACGTCAGGCTGAAGTGTCGCGGTCTTTTTCTACCTTGGTGACCCAAGAATTAATTTCCATTAAACAAATTATGCAGCAGATTTTTAGTGGTACTCGCTCGCGGCATACCCGTTATTTAGTGAAAAAACATTTAAGTCCCTTGATGGATGCAGGTTCAGTGAAGGTAGCTTTGCAGCTTACCGTGGGCGCTAAAGGTTTTGTAGATTTTAAACAAACAGTAGCGGATAGAGCGGTAGATTTATCCATGGAACCCATGTCGGATCCTTCTTTTAATCAAGAGCGCGCGGTGGTGATTCAAAAAATATTTGAAGAGCGGATGAAAAATTTAACGTCGGGAGAGTTCCAAGATTTACTGCGGCCTGCTTTTCAAGAAGATGAATGGATATTAATTACTATGGGTGCGGTGATGGGATTTGCTGCGGGATGGATTCAGTTGCTGACCGGGTTTTCTTAACGACTACTAAAAATTTTCTGATCTTCCAGTCGTAGTGCAGTCAATCGCTCACCCCACACGCAGCCGGTATCTAAACCAAATACACGAGGCGATTGTGTGTTGCCCATCAGCGTTGCCCAATGGCCAAAAATTAATTGGGTTTGTTGTTGAGCGGGGCCGTTATAACTGAACCAGGGCAGCCAACCATCATGCGGTATAGTTAAAGAAGAGGGCGCGCCTTTATTTTTAAAATCCAATTGGCCATCGGGTCGCACATAACGCATACGGGTAAAATAATTAGCAATTAAACGATAGCGTGCCATGCCGGTTAATTGCGGATCCCAACAGTCGGGTTTTTTATCGTACATTTCAGCGAGAAAAGCATGATAGGTTTTTTCATCACGCAAAATAGCTTCTACTTCTTGCGCATATTTTTGTGCTTCTTCTAAAGTCCAAATATGCGGAATACCTGCATGAGTGATGCAATAATTTTTTTCTGCATCGTAAATTAATAAAGGCTGCTGACGCAACCAATCGGCTAGCTCGATGCTATCTTCTGCTGCCAATAAATTTTGAAAAGTATCTTTGGGTCGCGAAGGCGTTGCGCCATAACACGCAGCCAAATAATGCAAATCGTGATTACCTAACACAACCCGTGCAGCGGACCCAAGGGATTTAATAAAGCGTAGGGTGTTGAGTGAATCTGGGCCGCGATTAATTAAATCGCCGGCAAACCATAATTGATCTTGCTCGGGTTTAAAATTAATTTCCCGTAATAAATTTAACAGTGGTTGATAGCAACCTTGAACATCGCCGATGGCGTAAGTGGACATAGTGAAAAACCTATCTATTTCGCCAAGAATGTTTGTTTGCGCACTGCTGAGTTTTGCATGAGGTTGTTAATATTTCAAACCATTTTAGGCTTTGATTGCACGGCTTCAGCAATTTTTGTCAATAGACCTCTTTCGAAACTAGGAATTTATGCTAAAGCATGCTAAAAAAGCACCTCAAAACAAGGAGGTTCAGAATGAAATACACACAAGTCAATAAACTAGGGGCAGAGCAATTTCGCCGATTAACGGGTGTAAAAAAGAACACTT
>CAXNEI010000077.1:0-6282 GCA_964201195.1 Gammaproteobacteria bacterium | reverse complement strand
AAAAGTGTTCTTTTTTACACCCGTTAATCGGCGAAATTGCTCTGCCCCTAGTTTATTGACTTGTGTGTATTTCATTCTGAACCTCCTTGTTTTGAGGTGCTTTTTTAGCATGCTTTAGCATAAATTCCTAGTTTCGAAAGAGGTCTAATAAATCTCTGTCCCAGGGTTTGGCACCTAAATGGCTACAGGCAGTTAGGCTGAGGCTAACAAGTACAATGAGCAGACGCATTAAGGTGCTCCTTTTTGTTGTAGAGCGGTTTTCAGCGTGCGTTCATAGTCGTTGACACGCTTGGGGTGAAAGCCAGCGTGTTGGTGAATGAGCTTACCTTGGCGATCAAAAATTAATGCGCTAGGCATACCGATGATTTGATATTTTTCTGCGAGTGAAGCATCCGGGTTATACAGAATAGGAAAGTGCGCAGGAGTTTTTTTTAAGAATTTTTGTGCATCAATTTTGTCTTTATCTAAATTCACTGCAAGGATAACCAGTCCATCTTTTTGATATTGGCTGACCATTCGATTCATCCAGGGAAAAGATTCTCGACAAGGGCCACACCAAGATGCCCAAAAATCGACATAAACGACTTTGCCGCGATAGGCGCTTAACTCTAGATTGTCATCTGCCCACAGCGGCGCTGAAAATAAACTGACCGCAAGCGCAGTGACTAATAGTAATAGGCGAGAGAGAATCATAGGGGCCTCTTTGAGGGTCGTGTTCGTGTGATAAATTTAACACGGCAAGCTTAAGATCGGCTTAACCCTATTAAATAGTGTGTACTTCTAACTGTGGGAAGGGAATGCCGATGCCGGCTTGATCAAAGGCGAGTTTGATATTTTCTAGTAGTACGCTTTTGGTTTGTATGAGTTGTTCCGTCTGACACCAAGCCGATAGTTGTAATTCAACTGCCGATGCGCCTAGATTTAAAATCATCACCTGAGGTTCTGGTTCTGCTAGGCAGTGAGGATATTCACTCACTACTTGTAATAATAATTTCCTCACATCGGCTAGATTTTCTTTGTAAGCCACGCTCACGGGTACATCAAGTCGGCGTGTGTGAAAGCGGGTGAGAATAGTCACTTCTGACTTAATTAAAGTTTCATTAGGAATTCTTACCATTAAATTGTCAGCGGTGCATAATTTGGTGGAGAGCAAATCGATGCTGATCACTTCACCGGTAATCTGACCGACATGAATAGTATCGCCTAATGAAAAAGCACGTTCACCTAATAAAAATAATCCACTGATGAGATTAGATGCCGAGGTTTGTGAGGCAAAGCCTATAGCGACAGATAAAATACCCGCAGCACCTAATAATACACTCACATCAATGCCGAATTGTTTGAGCGCCATAAGGGTGGTGATGATAAATATAATATAAAAAACCATACGTTGAGCTAAGATTTTTTGATGAATAGATAATTTTTCTGGTAAGGTTTTTTTGAGTAGATAGCGTGCTAGGCGTGCCAATACCCAGCCAGCCAAGAATATACCTAATGCAACAGCGGATGATTCGATGGAAAAGGAGAAGTGATGGGATTTCATTGGTTTACCATGGAGTTAACTCCCCCTGCCCCCTCTTTAAAAAAGAGGGGGTTCTCATTTTATTTTCCCCTCTTCAGATGAAGAGGGGGTTAGGGGGAGTTTGATGAAGTTAGCTCTTAAATCATTAGCGGTATAGTATACTGAAACTCGTTAAGAATATAAGGAGCAAGCGCTTGATTATTGGTTGGCAAGAATGGGTAACGTTGCCGGATCTGCATGGGGCACACGTCAACGCAAAAATTGATACCGGTGCAGATACTTCTTCTTTACATGCGTACAATATTAAGCGGTTTCGTCGCGATAATCAGCGGTGGGTACGATTTGAAATTCATCCCTTGGCTCATCGCTCCGATATTATTTTACCCTGTGAAGCACCTATACTAAATCGCCGAGTCATTCGAAGCTCTGGTGGTGAGCGAGAAAAGCGACCGGTGATCTTAACTCGTTTAATATTAGGCGAGCGTGAACTCGATATAGAATTGAATTTAACGAATCGCGATTATATGGGCTGTCTGATGTTGTTGGGCCGACAAGCGCTGCAGCAGGATGTGCTGATTGATCCGAGTAAAACTTATCTCCTGACCGCATTTAAGGATCTGACCGCATGAAAATTGGTGTGTTATCCCGCGAATCTAGCTGTTATTCCACCCGTCGTTTAGTAGAGGCGGGGCGGGCGCGTGGTCATATGATGGAAATTATTGATCCGTTGGCTTGTTATATCAACATCGCGGAAAATCAGCCCAGTGTGCATATCGAAGATCGAGTGATTGATGATTTGGATGCGATGATTCCGCGGATTGGTGCTTCGATTACTTTTTACGGTACTGCGGTGTTGCGTCAATTTGAAATGGCGGGCGTCTATTGTGTTAATGAATCACTTGCGATTAGTCGAGCGCGAGATAAATTACGCGCGCATCAATTATTTTCTCGTCGTGGTGTGGGTATGCCTGTCACTGGTTTTGCGCATTCCACTGGCCATACGCGAGAATTGATCGATTTGGTCGGCGGTACGCCGTTAGTGATTAAATTATTAGAAGGTACCCAAGGTCGCGGAGTGATTTTAGCGGAAACTTATAAAGCTGCAGAAAGTGTCATCGGCGCCTTTCGTAATTTAAAAGCGTTTTTTCTGGTGCAGGAATTTATTAAAGAAGCGGGCGGTGCGGATATTCGTTGTTTTGTGGTAGGTAATAAAGTGGTTGCTTCTATGATGCGTAAAGCGCAGAAAGGTGATTTTCGTTCTAACCTCCATCAAGGCGGCACTTTTCATCCGGTGAAAATTTCTGCGGAAGAACGCAAGATGGCATTGACCGCAGCAAAAGTAATGGGCCTGCGTGTAGCTGGTGTGGATTTGGTGCGATCGAATCGCGGGCCTTTGGTATTGGAAGTGAATTCTTCTCCTGGTTTACAGGGTATTGAAATGGCGACAGGCAAAGATGTGGCAGCAGCGATTATTCAATTTATTGAAAGTGATTCAAAACCCAATCAGGGTAGAGAGCGCGGCAAGGGATAATAATTATGACAGAACCTCGCGCGAAACTAGCCCTGACTTTATCCGGCGGCGGTGCGCGTGGCGCTTATGAAGCAGGCGTTATTCATTATATGCGCACCCAATTGCCCAAAGCAGCGCGGGAACGGCTTTTTGATATTCATACCGGTTCATCTATTGGCGCTATTAATACCTGCTTTATGGCATCTACCGCCCATGATTTAAAACACCAAGGCGAAGCTATTTTGGCTTTATGGCGAAGCGTTACTCAAGATACTGTCTATCACCGTAATTTTCCGGCTTTTTTAAATTTATTGGGATATTCCCTGAGTGGAATTTTTTCTAATTTTCTTTTTGGTGTGCAGAAAAATAAAAAGCATTTTAGGGGATTACTAAATACCAGTCCGTTACCGGCTTTTCTCCAGCAGAGTATCGATTTTCGCGCAGCAGCGCGGAATGTGGATCAAGGTTTAATGGATGCTATTGCCTTGGTGGGTACTAATGTTTCTTCTGGCAGAACTGAGTTATTTGTTCATAAAGCGCCAGGTGTTGAATATACGGGTTCCTATCGCTTGCGTGAAGGGCCGTTGCGTTGTGAACACGTGATGGCTTCTTCTGCGATTCCTTTAATTTTTCCGCCCATATTAATAGACAATATTCCCTATATTGATGGTGGGTTGCGGTTAAATACGCCGCTGTCACCGGCGATTCAATTAGGCGCGGACAAAATTATTGTATTGAGTTTGCATCATCAATGGATGGAGCCTCCTGTTCAAGCTGCGCCTACGGGAATGCCGAGTATGGGGCAGGTGTTAGGTCGAGTGATGAATACTATTTTTCTCGATCGTACCGAATGGGATATCGAACAATTAACGCGTATCAATCGTATTATTGAGTGGGGTGAACAGCGTTATGGTGCCGATTTTATTGCGGGCATTAATCAAACTATTCTGCAAACGGGTGCGCGAGGTGATGTAGCTGATCGCGGATTGAAGAAATTAAAATTACTAAAAATCGAACCTTCTTATGATATTGGTCGTTTATATCAGGAGCACTTCGAGCAGAATATTCGTAAAGCGAATTTTTCTCTGATGGAGCGTTTTCTTATTCGTTTGTTAGATATTGATCCAGGATCTGGTTTTGATTTGCTATCTTATATTACTTTTATGCCTGGCTATATTAAGTTGTTATTAGAGTTGGGTTATGAGGATGGGAAAAGAAATCACGATGCTTTGACAGAATTTATGACGACTTAACGAACAAAAATCCCCCCTTTGAAAAAGGGGGGTAGGGGGAATTTATATTAATCCGAAGCAGCCAATAATTTCAACAAAGAAGCTCTACGATGGGCAGACATTCTGCGTACGTGGTCCACAATCGTAAACTCTTCAGAAGTTAATTCGGTCAAAATTCGATCGTCATCATGGTCGCTGAACACGCCAGGTAATACATCTATTTCTTCGCCATAGGCTGGATCTACTTTCAAGCTGCCTTCTAGGCGAGAGATAATTTCTGAGTTCATGCTGCGATGATAGCTGCGAGCAACCTCAGCGATTTTTTTGCGCATACCGGGAGGAAGACGCACAACAAATTTATCAGCAGTTCTGCTGTTATACGGGGATATTTCTGCACTCATGGGGTAAACACTCAATGTTAAGTTGATATACAGACGGCAATTTTTATCCAGTAATTGCTCTGGGCTACCGTCCTTTTTTTTGCGGGGGGCTCACTCACTTCGGTGAACAATCGTCATCACCGAGTGGCTAAATTACCTCTTTATGATCCGAAATGCCATACTAATGAAATATTTTCTTAAGAAGAAGTCTCAATGACAGACCGAGCGATCTAACTGAGACTGTGATGCGACGCATTGAGTGAGGTTTAATCCATTTTTTTATTTTTTTGCGTTGCTTCAGGGATATTGAAAGGCAAATTAAAAGGCGAACTAAATGCAGCTAAGATATAAAAGTTGAGCATCCAGTTATATTTTTAGTCAGCAGTTTTGAGTTGCATAACAAAGGTGTTTTACACACAAACACCAGACTAACCGGTCACACTAAACCCTATATCTGTGAATTTAGCTCCTTATACTAGTAGTATCCGCACAGGCTTCGGCAAAATTGCCAAATACTCACAGTGCTGGTACTGTTCACCCCCCCGAGCTGATCACCTCGGTTCAAAAGTATTCTGCTTTTAAAGTTTTATTATTAGAGAGAGGAGATGTCTCCATGATTTATGAAGGCCAAGCCATATCCGTGATTGCGTTAGATAACGGTATTGTGGAATTAAAATTCGATTTGCAAGGCGAATCGGTCAACAAATTTAATCGCCAAACCTTAACTGAGTTAGGCGAAGCGGCAGAGCGTTTAAGCGGCGATGATCAAGTGAAAGGCATGATAGTCACCAGCGCAAAAGACGTATTTATTGTGGGCGCAGATATTACTGAATTTACTGCGACTTTTGCTTTACCAGAAGATGAATTAGCCGGTTGGGCGTTGGAAGCCAATAAAGTTTTCTGCGCAATCGAAGATTTACCTTTTCCAACTGTTACTGCAATTAATGGTATCGCGTTGGGTGGCGGTTTAGAAATGTGTTTAAGCACGGATTACCGGGTGATGTCGAGTAAAGCCCAAGTGGGTTTGCCGGAAGTTAAATTAGGTATTTTCCCTGGCTTTGGTGGAACCGTAAGAATGCCACGCTTAATTGGTGTGGATAATGCCGTTGAGTGGATTGCTGGTGGTTCACATAATAAAGCTGATAAAGCGTTAGCGGATGGTGTAGTCGATGCGGTAGTTGAGCCTGCATTAGTACGTGAAGCAGCATTAAGTCTATTGCAACAATGCATCGATGGAAAATTAGATTATCGCGCCCGTCGTCAAGAAAAATTAGAGCCACTGCGTTTACCACCGATGGAAAACATGATGGCTTTCCAATCTTGCACTGCATTTGTCGCGCAAAAAGCAGGTCGTCATTATCCGTCACCTGTGCAAGCCGTAAAAACTATGCAACAGCACAGTGGCATGAAACGCAATCAAGCCTTAGAAGTGGAAGTGAAAAACTTTGCTAAAATGGCAAAAACCGATGTCGCAACTAATTTGGTCGGCTTGTTCCTCAGTGATCAAGCGATGAAAAAAACCAGCTCCACCTGGGAGAAAAAAGCCACGCAGAAAATTAATCAAGCAGCCGTATTAGGCGCCGGCATTATGGGTGGTGGTATTGCTTACCAGTCCGCTTATAAAGGCACGCCGATTAT
>CAXNEI010000076.1:0-6282 GCA_964201195.1 Gammaproteobacteria bacterium | reverse complement strand
CGTTATACCCATGGCTCTATGAGTGGCCGCATAGCGCGAGAGGTGCATTGCGAAGTTTGTGTATTGGATTATTCTTTATTACCCGAGCATCCTTATCCAGCAGCAATGAATGATGTTATTACTCTGTATAACCATTTATTGCAGCAGGGCTATCGGCCAGAAAATATTATTTTTTCGGGCGATTCAGCCGGTGGGCATTTGGCGTTGGCTGCGGTGCATCATATTCAAGCCTGTATTTATCAGGGAAAAAAGCATCAGCAAAAAGTAAGCTCCGAAAGTGGGCTGGCTTGCGCTGCGCTGGCTTTAATTTCTCCCACCGTCGACTTTCATATGCAGCATCTCGACTATGAGGGCAAAGAAGATCCGATTATGCCGGCAAAGGTTATTCCTCATGTGGGCAGAAGCTTGAGTCGACATTTATCCTCATCGAGCAGCTTGAAGAGTGAAGAAGTATTAGAGGATCCCGCTATTTCTCCTGGCTTCGTTAAATTGGATGAATTGGGTGGAATGCATGCGCCGGTATTGGCTTCTTATGGCAGCGATGAAGTATTAGGCATTGGTGCTGGGCATTTTGTGCGCAAATTGGCGGAGCAGGGCATTCCAGCGGGCCAACATCAAGGTGAGATTTTTCATGCCGCGCATTTATTTCATTCGTATTTTCCTGAAGCCGATGCAATGATGATTGAAGTGACTGACTTTATTGAGCACATGTTGCAGACACGAGACCATCGAGTAGCTGATGCAGCGAAAGCCATCAATAAAGGCCATATGGATTTAGATGGTTTTCCTTTATGAAGTGAATTTCTCTGTTACTATTCTTGCTCTCATCACCAGCCAGAGAAGCCTTCTTATTTTATGAACACACGCCCACGAATTAAAATTTGCGGTATTACCAGCTTAGATGCTGCTGAAATTGCGGTAGCAGCAGGCGCTGATGCTTTAGGGTTTGTCTTTTATGAGAAAAGCCCTCGTTATGTCACCGCTGAGCAAGCGCAAACCATTATCGAAAAACTGCCACCTTTTATTACTAAGGTAGGTTTGTTCGTTAATCATTCCGCAGCAGAAGTGCATATGACGTTGGCAACTACGCAGCTGGATGTATTGCAATTTCATGGGCAAGAAACCGAAGATTATTGTCGACGATTTCGTCAGCCCTATATCAAAGCCATCGGTGTACGTAGTCAAGAAAGTCTTGCTGCCGAGTTAACCCGTTATCCTTCTGCCAGTGCCTTATTATTAGATGCCTACGATGAAATATTATTAGGCGGCACTGGGCAAGCTTTCGATTGGCGATGGTTTCCGCAAAATCATTCACAACCTTTAATTTTAGCCGGTGGTTTAACGCCGGAAAATATAGCAGAAGCGATTCAACACACTCAGCCTTACGCGGTGGATGTCAGTAGCGGTGTGGAATCAAGCAAGGGCGTAAAAGACAAAGCATTAATTCAGGCGTTTATTAAAAAAGCGCGCGCGGCTTCTTGTCATAGTAACAAAATAATAAAACCTTTTAGAGGTATAATTTAGGAATGTTTTTATTAGAAGGGAATAAAAATGGCGTTAAAGTTTGAGTGGAACAGTAAGAAAGCTGAAGCCAATCTACATAAGCATGGTATTTCATTTGAAGAAGCTAGTACGGTATTTGGCGATGATTTTTCTGTTACTATTTCCGATCCGTTGCATTCCGAAGATGAGGAACGGTTTTTGATTATTGGTTTATCGAGTATTCAAAGACTGTTAGTTGTTGTTCATCTTGAAAAAGATAGTTTTGGTATTCGAATAATTTCAGCCAGAGTGGCTACGCCACACGAACGAAAATTTTATGGAGAGAATTTATGAGCAAGAGAAAAGAGAGTGAAATGTTAGCAGAGTATGATTTTTCTAATGGTATTCGCGGAAAATACGCGAGCAAATATAAGGAAGGTACTAACTTGATTAAATTAGACGAGGATGTTGCTTTAATTTTTCCTGATGCCAAAGCGGTAAATGAAGCTTTAAGAGCGTTGGGTTCTATTATTCAGCATCATACACATCATGCTGTTTAACTCTCAGCCCGATGCCCAAGGTCATTTCGGTCAATTCGGTGGTTGTTTCGTTTCAGAAACCTTAATGGCTGCATTGGATGATTTAGAAAAAACCTATCGGCAATTAAAAAATGCGCCCGCTTTCCAGCAAGCGTTAGACAGTGATTTACAACATTATGTGGGTCGACCTTCGCCCTTATATTTTGCTGAGCGATTAACGCAAAAAGCCGGTGGCGCAAAAATTTATTTAAAGCGGGAAGATTTAAATCATACCGGCGCTCATAAAATTAATAATACCGTGGGCCAAGCTTTGCTTGCAAAACACATGGGCAAAAAACGGGTGATTGCAGAAACTGGCGCTGGTCAACATGGTGTGGCTACAGCAACCATTGCTGCGCGATTTGGTTTCGAGTGTCAGGTTTTTATGGGCGCGGAAGATGTGCAACGTCAAGCGTTAAACGTCTATCGAATGAAATTGTTAGGCGCAGAAGTGATTCCGGTAAATTCAGGCACTCGCACTTTGAAAGATGCAATGAATGAAGCGATGCGTGAATGGGTCACGCGAGTGGATGATACTTTTTATATTATTGGCACTGTGGCTGGCCCTAAACCTTATCCAGAAATGGTGCGAGATTTTCAGGCGATTATTGGTCGTGAAGCTCGTGCGCAATGTTTGCAACAAACGGGTAAATTGCCAGATGCATTAGTCGCTTGTGTCGGCGGTGGTTCGAATGCTATCGGTTTATTTTATCCCTTTTTGCAGGATGAATCAGTGGCCATTTATGGAGTAGAAGCAGCCGGTCACGGCATGCATACGCCAGATCATGCGGCGCCATTAAGTGCAGGACGTGTCGGTGTATTGCATGGTAATCGCACTTATATTTTATGCGATGAGCATGGCCAAATTTTACCGGCGCATTCTATTTCTGCTGGTTTAGATTATCCGGGAGTGGGGCCTGAACATGCTTGGTTAAAAGATCAAGGTCGAGCCCGTTATGAATCCATTACCGATAATGAGGCGTTGGATGCTTTTCGTTTATTAACGCGAATGGAAGGAATTATGCCCGCCTTGGAATCCAGTCATGCGGTGGCTTATGCAATGAAATTAGCAGCGACGATGAAATCAGATCAAATCATTGTAGTGAATTTATCCGGGCGCGGGGATAAAGATATTCATACTGTGTTAGCGCTGGAGGAAAAACAATGAATCGCATTCAAAATTGTTTTCAAAATTTAAAACAAAAAAATCGCAAAGGATTAATTCCCTATATTACTGCGGGCGATCCACACCCAGATTGGACTGTGCCCTTATTGCATGGTTTAGTGGCAGCGGGTGCAGATATGATTGAAATCGGTGTGCCTTTTTCTGATCCTATGGCGGATGGCCCGTCCATTCAAAAAGCTATTGAGCGCGCCTTAATGCATCAGGTCAATTTGACTGATATTTTTTCCATGATAAAAGAATTTCGTCAGCAGGATCAGCACACCCCGATTGTATTAATGGGCTATTTAAATCCCATCGAGCAGATGGGTTATGAGAAGTTTGCGCAACAAGCGGCAGCAGTGGGAGTGGATGGTGTATTAACGGTAGATTTGCCACCAGAAGAGGCGTCCACTTTAAAGCAAGCGTTAGATAAGCATCAAGTGGATCCTATATTTTTAATTGCACCGACAACAAGGCCAGAAAGAATTCGATTGATTGATGAAGCCGGTAGTGGTTATTTATATTATGTCTCCTTTAAAGGGGTCACAGGTGCGGATCGATTAAATGCGCTAGATGTAGCGGATAAGATGAAAGAAATTCGTCAGCTCAGTGATTTACCTTTATGTGTAGGTTTTGGTATTCGTGATGCAAACACGGCATTACAAGTCGCACCTTCTGCGGATGCAGTGATTATTGGTAGTGCCTTGATTGATTGTATTGCCAAGCAATTAGCTGCAAAAAATCTGCAGGCACCTGTAGCAGCAGAAGCATGGAGTTTCGAAGATTTTCGGACATTATTAGATGTGGTGAAATCAATTCGGGTGGCTTTGGATAATTAAGGACAGCGATGAGCAACTGGATTAATAAAATACTCCCCGGCGTTCGCGCATCGGTGGAGCGTAAAAATCAAGCCTCCGATGGTTTGTGGCGAAAATGCCCTAAGTGCGATGCGGTATTATATAAACCAGAATTAGAGCGTGCTTTAGAAGTTTGCCCCAAATGCAATCATCACTTGCGCATTTCTGCCCGTCAGCGCATCGATATGATTTTAGACAAAGAAGGCCGTGAAGAATTAGCGGCTCATATTGAACCTGTGGACTCATTGAAATTTAAAGACACCAAAAAATATAAAGATCGATTAATTGAAGCGCAAAAACAAACCCAAGAAAAAGATGCCCTAGTTGTTTTCAGCGGAACCATAAAACAATTGTCTGTTGTAGTGTGTGCCTTTGAATTTAATTTCATGGGTGGTTCTATGGGAAGAGTGGTAGGGGAAAAATTTGTTGCTGCAGTAAATTATTGTTTAGCACATCAGCAGCCATTCATTTGTTTTTCTGCCAGCGGTGGTGCGCGGATGCAAGAAGCCTTATTTTCGCTGATGCAAATGGCCAGAACCAGCGCCGCTTTGGCGCAATTAAAACAAGCCGGGATTCCTTATATTTCGGTGATGACAGATCCAGTGTACGGAGGAGTGTCGGCAAGCCTTGCAATGCTGGGCGATATTAATATGGCAGAGCCTAATGCCTTAATTGGTTTTGCTGGGCCGCGGGTGATTGAGCAAACCGTGCGGCAAAAATTACCGGAAGGTTTTCAGCGTTCAGAATTTTTATTAGATCACGGCGCCTTGGATATGATTGTTCATCGTCACCAAATGAAAGATACTTTATATCGTTTGCTAAAGAAATTATATTTCCCTCCTCGTGTTATCTAATTTACCTGCTTGGTTAACTTACATAGAACAAAAAAATCCAGATCAAATGCATTTGGGTTTGGATCATTTGCGTCCGATAGCAAAATCTTTAGATCTCATTGAGTGGACTATTCCGGTTGTTACTATTGCGGGGACTAATGGAAAAGGTTCAACTGTAGCAGCGTTAGATTCTTTCTTGCGTGCAGCAGGAAAAAATGTGGGGTGTTATACGTCGCCCCATTTAGTGCATTTTAATGAACGAATAAAAATAAATAATCAATCGGTGACGGATGAAAGATTATGCGAAGCTTTTTCAGTCATTGAAGCTGCAAGAAAAGATCAACAGCTCACTTATTTCGAATGGGCCACGCTGGCAGCTTTGTGGATTTTTAAACAAGAGCCGTTAGATTTTTTATTACTAGAAGTAGGATTGGGCGGTCGCTTAGATGCGGTGAATCTGGTGAATAATACTATCAGCATTATTACTGGTATTGATTATGATCATCAGGATTGGTTGGGTTCCAGCTTAGAAGAAATTGCGCGAGAAAAAGCAGGGATTTTTAAACCAGGACAAATTGCTTTGTGTGCGCAGCGAGGTGCACCGAAAATTATTCGGCAGCGCGCAGAGGAGTTGAATCTAAATTTTTTGGATAGAAATGATTTTAAGTATAAGAAAAATAATCATACTTGGACTTGGCAAGGAAAAACTGCGTCCGGTGATGATCTTTGTTATGCCGACTTGCCCGATCATACCGTGCCTTTCTCTAATTTAGCGGTAGCCATCCAAGCACTACAATTTTTATTGTTGAGTGTACCGCAAGCTATTATTGAGCAAGGCCTACAAAATTTGTCGATACCTGGTCGCTTGCAGCGCTTGCCCACAGAAAAACCGGTAGTAGTGGATGTGGCGCATAATCCGCAGTCAGCAGCTTATTTGGCTCATTGGCTGCAGCAACAATCCTATGACAAAGTGCGTGTGGTGATAGGCGTGTTAGCGGATAAAGATTATGCTGCGTTGCTTAATGTTCTGTTGCCCTACGTGGATGAATGGTATGTGGCAGAATTAGCTTCTGCGCGCGCTTTGCCTGCTGCACAATTACAGGCTTATTTGCAGTCTTGTGAAGCAATCGTGAGTGGTTGTTATGCCACAATAGAGGCTGCCTATGAACAGGCGTATCAAGCGTCTGCAGTCAATGACTTGTTATTAGTCTGCGGGTCTTTCTATGCGGTAGCGCCGCTTTATGCGGTAGCGCCATTAATCGCCATGCAGGGAGAAAATAAGAGTGAGTAATCGCGTTAAACATTTTATTATTGGCGCATTAATTTTATTGGGCGCAGGGATTTTATTTATTCCCGTATGGTTTAAT
>CAXNEI010000075.1:0-6322 GCA_964201195.1 Gammaproteobacteria bacterium | reverse complement strand
ATTTGGCCTTATTTTCGCGATCGACGTATTGATGCTTATGGTGAATTATTAGATCGGTATTCTGCTACACCCTAAATCCAGTAGCTAACATGCAGATCAATCCGTTCGCCCTGAGCTTGCCGAAGGGCCAATTCATTGAGAATGGGCTTCGACAAGCTCAGCCCGAACGGACATTATTAATTATGCAACAAAGCATCGGATTCAATGGGGAAGGATTTATGAAAATAATGGGACATCGAGGTGCACGTCATGAGGCACCAGAAAATACGCTTGCAGGATTTGCGCATCTCCGCCAACTAGGCATTCATCGCGTAGAACTGGATCTGCAATTATCGAAAGATAATCAATTAATTGTTATTCACGATTCAACGCTAGATCGCACCACTAGCGCTAAAGGAAAAGTTTCAGACTACTCTGTAGCAGAGCTAGAAAAAATTAATGTACCGACACTAGAAAAAGTATTAAGTGAATGGCCAGAGTTACAAACCATTCAACTGGAAGTTAAAAGCAGGCTAGCTGCTGAATACGCCCAAGTCATTGACTTGTTAGCTCCATTAATTAATCGATTTAAATTAAAAGACAAAGCAACCATTACCTCTAGCGATCAAGAATTTCTGCAAGCTTCTATCGCTCGCTTATCTGATCAAGCACATGGCTATATTGCAGAACCAAAAATTTCTGATCCATTGGATATTTGTTTAATATTAGGCTGCTCAGCGCTTGTTGCGCATTATTCTTTATGCAAGGAATTGCTCATGGCAAAAGCCCAAGAAAACCAATTATGCGTATCCGCATGGACAGTAAATGACGTAAATGAAATGCATCGACTAGAAAAACTGGGGATAGATTTTTTAATTACTGATATGCCGAGTGTGGCGCTGAAAGAATTGGGCTAGTTTTATCAACCCCCCCCCTAGCCCCCTCTTCAACTGAAGAGGGGGAGTGTAAGGCAAAAACCCCCTCTTTTTTTAAAGAGGGGGCTGGGGGAGTTAAATTTGAGGAATAATTTACAGAGAAAGCGCAGCAATAACCGGACGTAATCGCTCTTCAAACCACGCTGCTTTTACCACTTTTGGTTGCAACATGGCTTCATAGGCTAATTGACGTTGCACGGCGTAAATAATGGAAGCCAAAAGCTCAACATTTTTTACCGGGATACCTGCTGCCAACTGAGCAAACTTAGTGCAAAAAGCTTGTTGATATTTCAACGCTAACGGTTGCAACTGCGGATAATGATGTGCTTCAGCAAAAAAAGCTTGTTCGGCAATCACATGATCACGTCGCTCTTTTACTTGAGCAGCTAAGTAAACCGCCATAGCGTCTACTAATATTTCTCTCCAAGCTTTTTTCAAATCTTGCTTAAGCGGCTGCGCAATAGCATCCACTAAATTTCTTTTGACCATCACTGTGGCTCTTTCATAGAACAAAGTGAAAGTATCCACGATCAAATCAGTAATATCTTTGAAGTAATAAGTTGTTGCGGACAAAGGCACTTTCGCCTCTGTCGCTACTGCTCTGTGTCGAACAGCGCGTACGCCTTCTCGCACAGCAACACGCAGCGATGCATCTAAAATATTAATACGACGACGCTCACTGCCACCTCGGCTGGTTTTACGTCCGTGATATTCTACTTCTGGCAATTCTAATTCCGACATAATATTACCCTTCTTCAGTTGCTATCACACGGTTAGAGCCTGTTTAAAATCTACTGCGCTTGCCAATACTTCGTTGAAAATCGATTCAAAATGCTCAAGTATTATTTATACGTTCCGCTTTTTCATCGATTCTCGTCTCGTCTTGGCTTCGCTCGTGACGATTTTAAACCGGCTCTTACTTAATTCGAAAAATACCCCCGCGAACGAACGTATCATCAAACAAAAAACAAGTTTCAAACCTAACACACACGGCTTTAGGGACTGCATTGTATCGATAAACGCAGCAGATGCAACGAACCTCATAAGCTTCTCAAAAAAAAAATTCCGTCTTTTTGAAAAAATTATCTGCGAATGAATAAAAATTGACTAATTCCGAACGAAAGATCAGTGCTGCGACCGCATCTGTGGAAATAAAATAACATCACGAATAGAAGATGCATTAACGAATAACATAACTAATCGATCAATACCAATGCCCTCACCTGCTGTCGGCGGTAAACCATATTCCAATGCAGCAATATAATCTTCATCATAATGCATTGCCTCTTCATCACCCGCGTCTTTTTCTGCCACTTGTGCACGAAAACGTTTTGCTTGATCTTCTGAGTCGTTTAACTCAGAAAAACCATTCGCAATCTCACGCCCGCCAATATATAACTCAAAACGATCAGTCACCAACGGATCATCATCATTCGCTCTAGCTAAAGGTGAAACCTCAGTGGGAAATTTAGTAACAAAGGTAGGTTGGATCAGTTGATGCTCAACTAATTTCTCAAATAATTCCATTTGAATTTTCCCCAATCCCCAGCTGGCTTTTACCTCAATGCCTAACTCATGCGCCAACTGTGCAGCCTCTGTTAGATTTGTTAATTGCTGTAAAGTAATTTCCGGGTGATAAGCCAAAATAGATTCGACCACGGAAATTCGACGAAACGGTCTACCAAAATCAATCTCATATTCCTGATAAGGAATCAGCGTATCGCCTAATAATGAAATGGCCAAGCGTCGCAACAAATCTTCTGTTAGATCCATTAATTCATGATAGTCAGCATAAGCCTGATAAAACTCTACCATAGTGAATTCTGGATTATGCCGCGTGGATAAACCTTCATTGCGAAAGTTACGATTAATCTCAAAAACGCGTTCAAAACCACCTACAACTAATCGCTTTAAATAGAGCTCCGGCGCAATCCGTAAATACAATGCCATATCCAATGCATTATGATGGGTGACAAAAGGTTTTGCCGTAGCACCGCCTGGAATAACCTGCATCATGGGCGTTTCTACTTCCATAAAACGTCGCTCAGTCAAATAAGTCCGAACACCATGAATTAATTGTGTTCTTAATTCAAAGTTTTTTCGTGTTTCTTCATTGACCATTAAGTCGATATAACGTTGACGATATTTAACTTCAGTGTCTACCAAGCCTTTATGTTTTTCTGGCAAAGGGCGTAAAGATTTTGTGAGCAATTCCGCATCTAATAAATCAACATAAAGATCGCCTTTATTAGAACGATGTAAAAATCCTTCCACGCCGATGATATCGCCTAAATCCCAAGATTTAATTTCCTCTAATTTTTCAGCAGCTAAAATTTGACGATTTATATAAAGCTGAATGCGACCGCTCATATCTTGAATCACCATAAAAGCGCCGCGATTCAGCATGATTCTGCCAGCCATTTTCACTCGATGCTGTAATTGTTCTAATGCAGCTTTATCCTGATCAGTAAAAGCTTGCTGCACGTCTTCAGCGAAATCACTGCGTCTGAAATGATTGGGATAAGCATTTTTTTTATTTTTTATTTGATGTAATTTTTCTCTGCGTATAGCAATGAGTTTATTTTCATCTTGCAGCGTTTCATCGACCACGGATTGTTGTGACATAATTTTTCCTTACTCTAAAAGGGTTAAAGCCCAGCTTTTAAACTGGCTTCAATAAATTCATCTAAGGCGCCATCCAACACAGATTGTGGATTGGTATTTTCTATATGAGTGCGCAAATCTTTAATACGTGATTGATCCAATACATAAGAACGAATTTGACTGCCCCAACCAATATCAGCTTTGGTTGCCTCTAAGGCTTGTTTTTCAGCATTGAGTTTTTGCTGCTCCATTTCATATAACTTAGCGCGCAATTGACTCATAGCTTGGGCACGGTTTTTATGCTGAGAGCGATCACTCTGGCACTGCACCACAATACCGCTGGGCATATGGGTGATACGAATAGCGGAATCGGTTCGGTTAACGTGCTGGCCACCGGCGCCACTGGCTCGATAGGTATCGATGCGCAAATCCGCTGGATTAATCTCGATATCGATATCTTCATCCACTTCCGGTGAAACAAAAATAGAAGCAAAAGAAGTATGGCGTCGATTGCCTGAATCAAAAGGTGATTTTCTAACCAACCTATGCACACCGGTTTCCGTGCGCAACCAACCGTAGGCATAATCACCTTGGAAGTGCACTGTTGCACTTTTGATTCCCGCTACTTCGCCAGCTGAAGCTTCGCTCAGCTCCACCTTAAAACCTTTTTTCTCGCCCCAACGCAAATACATGCGCAATAATATTTCCGCCCAATCCTGCGCCTCGGTACCGCCAGATCCTGACTGCACGTCAAGGAAGGCATTATGGCTATCCATCTTGCCGGAGAACATTCGCTGAAATTCTAACCGTGCAAGCACTTGCTCAATGTTTTCTACTTCGCGCAGCGTTTCGATCATTAACTCTTCATCTGCTGCTTCAAGGGTTAATTCCAATAATTCTTCTGCCTCAATAATCGATTTAGCTAAAGACTCCAAGGTTAATACTTGACCTTCTAACAGAGATCGCTCCTTACCAAAGGCTTGGGCTTTATCCGGATCATTCCAAATACTGGAGTCTTCTAATTCGCGCATGACCTCATCAAGACGCTCACGCTTGTGGTCATAGTCAAAGATACCCCCTCAGCGTCGTTTGACGCTCGGCCATATCTTTTAGCTTGTGCGGAATACCGTGCGTTTCCATGCGTTCTCCTAAATAATTTCGAGTGCGGAGTATTCTACACGACCTAATAAAATTATGCTTCGCGATCGCTGAAGAGCTTGTTATACTTTTCGTCGTTTTTTTGGCTGTCGTTTTTTCAAATAGGTCTCACACTTTTACTTAGCATTTTATATAGGACTCCATCTCATGAGTTTTGAAAGCATTCCTCCTGGCAAAAATCCACCCGATGATATTTTTGTAGTGATTGAAATTCCAGCAAATAGCAGCCCAATCAAATACGAAATCGATAAAGAATCGAACATGTTATTTGTTGATCGCTTTATGGCCACCCCCATGTTTTATCCCTGCAACTATGGATTTATTCCGAATACTTTATCGGAAGATGGCGATGCCTTAGATGTATTGGTAGTCACGCCTTATCCAGTGGCGCCAGGCTCAGTGGTTCGTGCGCGTCCTGTCGGTGTATTGCATATGAGTGATGAAGCCGGTAAAGATGCTAAATTATTAGCAGTGCCCCACGATAAACTCAGCGTGCTGTATCACAACATTAAAGAACCGAAAGATTTACCAGAATTGTTAATTAAACAAATCGAACATTTCTTTGAGAACTACAAAGATTTAGAAGCGGGTAAATGGGTAAAAATTGATGGCTGGGGTGATAGTGGTGAAGCGCGCGCTGAAATTGAAAAAGCGATTGCGGCGTATAAATAAACCCCACCCTCTTTAGCCCCCCTGGCCAAGGGGGCTGTCTGCGTAGCAGACTGGGGGTTAATAATTATCAGTTTCCAACCCCCCGTCAGGCTATCGCCCATAAATCTGCCGCATAAAAAGAATTGGCGCTCGGCCGCGGTAAGTGCCAAAGGTGGCTATACCTATAGGATTACCTGCTGTTAACGTAAAAGGATTCACTGGCGTAATAGCGGTAATAGCCGTATTATTATTGCCAAATAAATACATCAAATGATCTAGCCCTTGCGTATCTAGATCAAGTGCGATTTTTACCTGTCCTGCTACTCTTGGTGAATTAGTTTGCACCAAAGAAATATTTTGCTTTCCGTCTACCAAAGTAAAATTGCTTCGCGCATTTAGCGTTACACCACCCTTAATAGAGCCCACTTTAATATTTGCTGCTGAAATTGTTGTGCAATCGTCTGCTGTATTAGTAACAAATCCTGTTCCGTTATAATACTGCGCTTCAACTGGCACATTGAGTGGTAACAATTCTGTACCAGAAGCATTTTTCATAAATAGGCGGCCATAATACATATTGATTGGTCGCCCATTAGGGGCGTAGGCTTCTTTATTAAAGACCCCCTTGTCGTCACCTGTTCTCTCGTTATTAAAAACAAACGCGCTACAAGCAGCGGAAGGATCTGACTTATAACAAACCTTATCAGCATCTGTTAAATTAGCAGCAGGAATCGTCAATTTAAACTTGGGCGTAAACGAATTAAAAGCAGGATTCGTACTAAGAGCGGGACCCATACTGCGGTCATATCTAAAAAAGCCCGGATTAGTAACTTTCTCAATAATGGTTCCATTGAGACTTAACTTAGACTCAGCACCCTGTAGCTGAGACTGATTTGTCATAGCAAAAGAGCTTGGCGCAGTCACATAAGGTCCATTCACCGTGCTGGCCCACAATAAGGCGTTGGCATCGGCCTTACTAAAATCAAGCTTCATGG
>CAXNEI010000074.1:0-6336 GCA_964201195.1 Gammaproteobacteria bacterium | reverse complement strand
CAAATAAATTTTATTAATATACAGCTCGAGAATATCTTGTTTGGACAGTTCTCGCTCCATTTTAATGGCCAAAAGAATCTCGTTGAATTTGCGAGAGAAGGTTTGTTTGTTGGATAAGAAAAAATTGCGCGCCACCTGCATAGTAATGGTGCTGCCGCCGGAATGGATCCGCCCTGTAGTGGCCAATTCATATGCCGCACGTAACAAACCCTTGGGGTCGACGCCATGATGCTGATAAAAATTCTGATCTTCCGCAGCCAGCAAAGCTTTTATTAATAAATCGGGCACTTGGCCGATATATAAAGGTTCGCGGCGTTTTTCACCATATTCGGCGATGAGTTTGCCGTCGGTAGTATAAATTTTTAGCGGAGTTTGTAGGGTAATATCCTTTAAAGAGTCGACGGTGGGTAGATTCGGGCTAATGTATAAAACAGAGGCGCTAAAAATTAAGGCGAACCCGAAAAGGCCAGCCATACTTAGCCAAAGGATTGCAGTGAGTGTTTTCCGAAAATAGTTCATGGGTTAATGTCTTTTCAATATCGTTTAAGAATGTTCCGTTGGCGCGGCATACAAAAGAATCAAAGGGAGTGGCATGGTGTTCAGTTTCTTGCAGAAAAAACTAAAACCTAAACTCGGTATCGATATCAGCTCCTCGGCCGTAAAAATATTAGAGTTCGGTCTGCATCAAGGCGCTTATCGAATAGAGAGCTACGCAGTGGAACCTCTACCGGTTGGCCTTGTGGTGGAGAAGAATATCACTGATACCGAAGGTTTGGCCAACATCATCCAACAAGCCGTGAAAAAATCCGGTACCCAGATTAAAGATGCGATTGCTGCAGTTGCTGGTTCTGCTGTGATTACTCGAGTCATTCAATTAGATGCCAAACTTAACGATGATGAAATGGAGATGCAAATTCGAGTAGAGGCAGAGCAATATATTCCCTATCCCTTGGATGAAGTCAATATCGATTTTATGGTGCAGGGGCCATCGGAAGAGTATGTCGATAAAGTGGATGTGTTATTAACTGCCTGTCGTAGTGAAACCGTTGACTTGCGAGCAGATGCTTTGGTGTTGGCTGGCTTAACACCGCAGGTTATTGATGTTGAATCCTATGCTATGGAGCGCGCTTTTAATTTAATTGCCGATACGATTTCTGGTGGGAAGGAGCAAGCCATCGCTATTATCGATATTGGTGCAAGTATTACCACGCTGTATATTTTATTGGATGGTGAAGTCATTTATAGCAGGGAACAAGTATTTGGTGGGCGTCAGTTAACGGATGAAATACAGCGGCGTTATGGTTTGTCTGCTGAAGAAGCGGGTTTTGCTAAAAAGCGTGGCGGTTTGCCAGAAGATTATGACAGTGAAGTATTGGCGCCGTTTAAAGAAGCCGTAGTGCAACAGGTGATTCGGTCTTTGCAATTTTTCTTTTCTTCTAGCCAATATAATCATGTGGATCATATTGTATTAGCAGGCGGCACGTCAGCTATTGCTGGGTTATGTGAAATGGTGCAAGACAAAATGGGAACCATCACTCAGTTGGTGGATCCTTTTATGGATATTGCCATCGGGCCTAGAGTCAATGCTGCTCAGCTCTATGAAGATGCGCCGGCATTAATGATTGCCTGTGGTTTGGCATTAAGGAGTTTTGAGTAAATGGTATATGTGAATTTACTCCCTTGGCGTCAGCAGCGACGCGCTGAATTAAAGACTCGGTTTTTTGTGATATTGGGTATTGTGGTGGTATTGGCAGGAGTCATTATTTTAACGATTAATGGGCAAATGAAACGAGAATTGATTGATCAAGAGGCAAGAAATAATTTAGTGCGTACCGCGCAATCTTCATTAGAGCAGGATATTGCAACCATTACTGAATTAGAAAAACAGCGTGCGCAATTAATTGGTCGACTGCGAGTTATTCAAGATCTACAAGGTAGGCGCTCTATTATTGTTCATCAGTTAGATGAGTTAGTTAGGGTAGTGCCAGATGGTGTCTATTTAACTAAGTTCATTAAAGTGGGCAATCGATTTGATATAGAAGGGGTTGCGGAAGCCAATAATCGCATTTCCCATTTAATGCGAAATCTTTCTCACTCTATTTGGTTTAGAGATCCTGTGTTAGCTGAAGTCGCCGCTTCAGATAAAAAATTAATGAATGCCAGCAGTCGTTTTAAATTAAGTGTCTTTGAAAATATTCCTGACAAAGAAGCATTGGCTAATAGTGCTTCCGCGTCGGCCGCCAATGGATCTTAGCGAGGCAGTGATTTTGTGAGTGTACAAACTTTTTTTAAATCCTTTAATGATTTAGATCCAGAGAATATTGGTTCTTGGCCTAAGCATGTTCAAGTGACCATTTGGATATCCGCTTTCGTCTTAACTTTATTTGTTCTTTATCTCTTGGAATTGTCTGATACCTTAAAAGCAGTGCAAGGTAAGAAATTAGATGAAATAAGTATGATTGCGGATTATGAAAAACGTGCTTTTCAGGCGGTGAATCTAGGTAGTTTGAAGCGACAATATGCAGATATGCAAGCCTCTTTCGGCGCTTTAGTGAGACAGTTGCCGAGCGACACAGAAGTGCCTGCCTTGTTGGAAGATATTTCTCAGTTTGGGGTAAATAGTGGATTGGAGTTTGAATCTATTGATTTAGGTGATGAAAAGGTAGTTGAGTTTTACGCTGAGCTGCCGATTAAAATAACAGTAAAGGGTGGATATCATTCGTTAGCGTCTTTTGTCAGTGGCATTGCTGCCTTGCCGCGTATTGTGACCTTGCATGATTTTTCTATTGAACCAGTAGTAACGAATGATGCCAGCGGAGGTGTTTTGCGCATGTCAATTTTGGCAAAAACCTATCGATATAACGAGCGGAAGTAATTATGGGTTATTCGCTATGGTTTAAAGGATTGCGTTTGTGGGCAGTCAGCTTGGGTCTGCTGAGTCTAGTGGCTTGTGGTCAGGGCGAAAGCTTGGATGCGTTACAAGCGAGACTGGTGACAATCAAACAGAAACCACAGGGATTTGTGGAGTTACCTCCTACGTTTAAATCCTATGAAGGCTTTACTTACAGCGCTTCTGTATTGCGCAGCCCTTTTTCTTTACCGGTTGTGGTGGAATTAGTGAAGTCCGCTGTTGGTGCCAAAGCCGTACATCCTGATGTAAGCAGAGTTAAAGAACCTTTAGAGGCTTTTCCTATTGAATCCCTCACTATGGTGGGTGGTTTGCAGCGAGAAAATAAAAAACTCTATGGTTTGGTGACGAATAAAGATGGCAATGTTTATCGGGTACAAGAAGGGAGTTATCTAGGGCAAAACGATGGAAAAATTGTCAGCTTGTCAGATGCTCAAATCAATTTGGTGGAATTAATGCCTGATGGTGCGGGTGGTTGGGTGGAGCGTGCGCGGTCTTTATCCCTCAAGTCAGAATCTCTCAAGTCAGAGTAGCGGGCATGATGAATTGTTGGGTTTTTTTACGATTTATAGGTTCGTCCGGATTCGATTAGGATGATGTGATGGAGGTCAGTAGTAATGGATAATAAGGAATGGAAAATAGGGCTGAAAAAAGGCATCTATTATTTCCAATGGCTGGGAATCATGATGAGCGTGTGGTGCATGAGTATTGCCTATGCCCAGGCAAGCCAACTAACCGATCTTAAATTTGCTTCTTTGCCAGGAGATCAATTAGAGCTTACGTTGAAATTCGACTCGGCTCCTCCGGTACCTCGTAGCTATACCACCGATCAACCCGCGCGAATTGCGTTAGATTTGGTGGGTGTAACCAGCGCATTAACGAAAAAATATTTTACTGTCGGTGCGGGTAATGCGCGTGCTATCACAGTAGTTGCAGCAAAAAATCGTACACGTATTGTGATTGAATTAACTGAATTGGCTCGTTATACCGCGCGCGTTGAAGATCATCAGTTGGTGATTGTTGTCGGTCGTGGTGCGCAAATTGATCAAGCGGATTTATCCCCTGCGGTAGCTCTGCCCGGTGTGGTTCGTGCTGCCAGTCGTGTGAATTTGGTGCAGTCCGTCGACTTTCATCGCGGTGATCAAGGTGCTGGATTAGTGGTGTTGAAGTTGAGTAATCCTGCTACCACAGTCGATGTGCATGATGAAGGTGGTCGCATCACCGCAGAATTTTTGAATACCCGTATTGCGCCTGCTTCTCAGCGTCGATTCGATGTCTCTGATTTTGCTACACCAGTGAAAACCGTGGATGCAATCAATCAAGGCAATAATAGTGTGGTAACGATTAAACCTGCGGGGCATTATGAATATATTGCCTATCAAACCAATGATATTTTTACCATCAGTGTGCGTGCAGTAACAGAAGAAGAGCGGGATAAAAAAAATAAAGACAAATTTATATATACCGGCGAAAAATTATCGTTGAATTTTCAAGAGATAGATATTCGCGCGGTGTTGCAGTTAATTGCTGACTTCATCGGAGTGAATTTGGTGGCCAGTGATACGGTATCCGGTAAGGTAACCTTGCGACTAAAAGATGTGCCTTGGGATCAGGCGTTAGATTTGGTCTTGAAAACTAAAGGTTTGGATAAGCGTAAAATAGGTAATGTACTGTTGGTGGCGCCAGCGGGTGAGTTAGCAGCGCAGGAGAAAGTAGAGTCTGATTCTAATCGACAATCACAAGAGTTATCGCCGCTGAAAACTGAGTTTGTGCAAATTAATTATGCCAAAGCCAAAGAGTTGGTGGCGCTTTTTAGTTCGGGCAAAGAAGGTTCAGGTATATTGTCTGGTCGTGGTAGTTTGTCGGTTGATGAGCGCACTAATACCATTTTGATTACCGATACAGAGTCCTCTATTGAGCAAGTGCGCCGGGTGATCGCTCATTTAGATTTGCCGGTGCAGCAAGTGTTGATTGAAGCGCGGATTGTGATTGCCAATACGGATTTTAATAAAGAGTTAGGTGTGCGGTGGGGAGGTTCTCAATATCATTTTAACGGCAATAAATTGTATTCAGCAGGTGGATCAATTGAAACTGTAATTGATCAGGCGGATTCTGTAAGCGCTGTTAGTAATGGTCAGCTCCTTCAGGATGCTACTCAAGCAACTTTTGGTTCAGCGATAACCTTGGCTTCTCCTCAGCATCTTGCGGTGGATTTAGGTGCAACAGGCGCAGGCGCTTCTTCTCTTGCCTTTGGTTTAACCAGTCTTAGCTCGGGTTTATTGCAGGTGGAGTTGTCCGCTTTAGAGAGCAGCGGTAACGCGGATATTATTGCAACACCGAAAGTACTGACCGCTGATCAACAAATGGCGAAAATTTCTTCGGGTACTCAAATTCCCTATCAACAAGCTGCTGCTAGCGGTGCAACTTCTATCACTTTTAAAGACGCCGTGTTGTCTTTAGAAGTAACGCCGCAAATTACGCCCGATGGTCGGGTGATTATGAAATTGAAAGTCAATCAAGATAGCGTAGGCGCACTGTTTGGTAATATTCCTAGCATCGATAAAAATGAAATCGATACCAGTGTATTAGTGGAGAATGGTGAAACCGTGGTATTGGGTGGTGTTTTCCGTAATGAAGAAGTTTCCTCAGTGACTAAAACGCCTTTCTTTGGTGATTTGCCAATCATTGGTCATTTGTTTCGCCATACCAATAAACGAACACAGAAAAAAGAATTGCTGATTTTTGTGACGCCTAATATCGTAAAAAATGCCTTGGCACATAAATAAATACTAATGAGGCAGCTTGTCTGCCTCATTACGCATTCACTTTAACTAGGCCAGTGTGATCTAATACGCCACTATGACAATCAACAATATTTTTCTTATTGGTTTGATGGGCGTAGGCAAAACTTCCGTAGGTCGCCAACTCGCTCGTCTGCTGAGATATCCTTTTTTTGACGCCGACAAAGAACTCGAAGCGAGAACGGGTGTGAGTATCCCGTGGATTTTCGATCAAGAAGGCGAAGCAGGTTTTCGTAAGCGCGAACAACTGATCATTGATGAGCTCACCCAATTAAAAGGTGTGGTGTTAGCAACCGGTGGTGGTGCGGTATTGAGCGCAGAAAATCGTCAACATCTTAAAACACGCGGCAAAGTAGTTTGGCTGCAAGCTTCATTAGATACTTTGTCCGCTCGCAC
Source organism: Gammaproteobacteria bacterium (assembly GCA_964201195.1). Classification (GTDB taxonomy): domain Bacteria; phylum Pseudomonadota; class Gammaproteobacteria; order Pseudomonadales; family JAHFSE01; genus JAHFSE01. The sequence continues at coordinate 231 of CAXNEI010000074.1, read as the reverse complement.
TGCGCGAGACAAAACCCGTCCTTTATTGCAACAGCATGGGGGCCCTCGACAAGTACTCGCAGAATTACTTGAACAACGAGACCCTTTATATCGCGACTTAGCCGATGTGATTATTGATACCGATACCGCGGGTGGGTCGCATAAAACCGCGGAAACTATTGCGCAGTGGTTAGCTGCGCAGGAGCACGATGCATTCTCATGACACTCTCTTCTCCTCTCACTGTCCAGCTT
>CAXNEI010000073.1:0-6368 GCA_964201195.1 Gammaproteobacteria bacterium | reverse complement strand
ATCGAAAATTAGGGCAGTATCCGTTGCATGCAGAGCAAATAACGGGCTAAGCCAGGAAACTAAAAAGGAACTACCATGAGCGCTTACATTTTACCTGCCATACAGTATGTTTTAGCAGGTACGCCTACTGTTCTAGCAGGCTGCGCTGCTTTTGGCCTGCACGAAGCCGTCGAAGCATACAAAATTCATCGTCAATCATTAGAACATTTTGCTGGGATGAGCCAGCCGACGCAATATCCTTACCTCATCCATATTGGTGGCACCGGTGATGTCGGGCGCAAACCTGATGATTCTTTTTCCTTCACTTGCTTGGAAAAGCTTACGTTAAAACCCATGGGTTTTCCTAAAGAACATGTTTGTTCTCTCAGTCAAAATAGCAAAGCTGAAAACCGTCCTAACAAATCCTTTTATTCACTTTCCACCGAAGAATATTTGACTGTTGTTAAACAGCGAGCAAAAGAGTTTCTGAAAGAAGTAACCAGCAATACAGAAGAAAATATTGATCTAATTATTACCGGCCTGTCACAAGGCGGCGCCATTGCGGCACAATTAGCTGATTCGCTGTTAAAAGATCCAGACATAGGTCATAAAATTAATCGCCTACTGTTAATACCCATTCACGCCACACTAAAAGGTAGTACAGCAAATTTTTGGCCTAAATGGATGCGCGATTACCTGATTCGTTTTTTTTATCCTTTCCCTGTTATTAAAGAGTTTCACCGTGACTCAGATTTTTTAAAAAATAATCGCACAGCGATTCATGTATTAAGAGACATGAATCCGCGAGTTGCTATTCACCCTGTTCATGATGGCGTTGATCCTTATGTGCTTGCTGCCCATGGTTATGCAAAGAATAATTCTGCGCGTTGGGATCAAATACTTGCTATTGCTTTACCTATGCTAGCTGTGTCACTGATGTTTGATCTTCCTCTGGCCGGGCCCTTATTGTTAATGGCTATTTTAGCTGGCCTATGGAATCACATATTGGGTGTGAACACGCCAAAAATTGGTGCGCACATCAACGATTTTATGCGTGATAAAAAGATAAAATAATATGCCATTAGATTCGACCTGGATTTGGCAGCAAAAAAATTGGCCGGCATTTTATTGGAATCAAGAAACCCTCTCTCCTTGGCTGATTCGCGCACGCTTAGCGCAAAGCAAAATCATTGCAGCCATTCAGCCATTAGATAATCAACTGGTACTGGATCTCGTTGCTGCGATTTTAGTGGAGGATGGATTAACCACTAGTGCAATTGAAGGAGAGCGTCTTGATAAAGAATTAGTGCGCGCTTCTGTTGCCCGACATCTTGGTTTACTCACAGCGAATTTACCTAATTCACCTCGACCAGTGGATGGCGTTATTGAAGTCTTGCTCGATGCTGCTCGTAATTTTGACAAGCCATTAACTCTTGAGTATTTATTTAATTGGCAAGCGACTTTATTCCCTTCCGGCTGTTCTGAATCACGACTCATTCGTACTGGGATGTTGCGCGGTGAAGAACCGATGAAAGTTATTTCTGGATCGGTGGAAAATGAAAGAGTCCATTTTATCGCACCACCTCATGACGCATTAGAAAAAGAACTTGAACAATTTTTGCAGTGGTTTAATCAAGATTCAATCACATTAGATGGATTAATTCGCGCTGGTCTCGCGCATTTTTGGTTTGTTACCTTGCATCCCTTTCAAGATGGCAATGGTCGAGTTGCTCGGGCTATCACTGACAGAGCATTGTCTCAAGATGAAAAACAACCCATGCGATTATTCAGTGTCTCAGCGCAAATTTTAGGTCATCGTGACTCTTATTATGACATTCTTGAACGCAGTCAACGAGGCAGCCTCGATATCACTGAATGGCTAATGTGGTTTTTACAGCAGATTGAAGCTGCTGCTCATACAGCAGAAAAAACCCTTGCAAGAACACTCACTAAAAATTATTTCTGGCAACGACACCAACACACGGAGCTTAATCAAACGCAACGCAAAGTGCTGAATCGTTTATTGGATAGTGAACCGGAAGGTTTTAAAGGTGGCATCAATATCCGTAAATATATGAGTCTTACAAAAACCTCTCGAGCTAAAGCTTATGATGAATTAAATGATCTGGTAGAAAAACAGTGTTTAGGTAAAACTGAAAAAGGCTTAGCTCTCTTAAAGCCTGTTTAAAATCATCATGAGCGCAATAGATTTTATAACTCTTCTAATATCCATACTTCGTAGGCAGGCGACTCATAGGGATGCGCCAATCTCAGTGCGGCAATCACTGGGCGAATCATTTCCTCCCAACACACCATTTCTACTTTATATTCCGGCACGGTTTCTAATTGATGCACTTCACCCACAAAAGGATGACTGCCAGGCAAAGGCCGAAATTGACCTTCGCCTAAGGTTTGCCAACAGCATTGATCATAATTACCTAAATGACCTGCACCAGCAGAAAATACCGCTTGTTTAACGGATTCTAAATGCGTTGCTGGCACATAAAAAGACAGTTTAAACATCATGTTAATTTATCCATTTTCTAGCATTACGGAACATTCTCATCCAGGGTGAAAATTCGCCCGCCCATTCTTTTGGGCTCCAAGATAATTGCGCGCGACGAAAAACGCGTTCAGGGTGCGGCATCATCATGGTGAAACGACCATCGCTATTACACAACCCTGTAATCCCTTGCAACGAACCATTCGGATTCGCCGGATAATTTTCGGTGACTCTACCTTGACTATCCACATAGCGTAAAGCAATTAATTTTTGCTGGGTTATTGAAGATAATTGTGCTGCAGAACAAAACTCCATTCGACCTTCACCATGTGCTACCGCCACCGGTAAACGACACCCGGCCATATCCGCTAATAAAATTGAAGGCGAAGCTTGAATTTCCACTAAACTTAATCGTGCTTCAAATTGTTCCGATTGATTGCGCAGTAACGCTGGCCAATGTTCAGCACCAGGAATTAATTCCTTCAACGCCGACATCATTTGACAACCATTACAGACACCCAAACCAAAGGTATCTTGGCGTTGAAAAAATTCACTGAATTGATCCTTCAACTGCGCATTAAATAAAATAGATTTTGCCCAACCTTGACCAGCGCCGAGTACATCACCATAGGAAAATCCACCGCAAGCCACTAAACCGTGGAAATCTTTTAATTGCACACGCTGGCTGATTAAATCTGACATATGCACATCAACACAGGAAAATCCGGCTTGATCAAAAGCCGCAGCCATTTCAATTTGGCCATTGACGCCCTGCTCACGTAAAATCGCCATTTTGGGCCTTACACCACTTTGAATGTAAGGCGCAGCACTATCTGTTTCTATATCAAGGGCTTCCTCAGCATCAAAAGCTTTTTTCATATCAAAAGTAACGGTTGCATTTAATCCACGATTCTCTGGATCAGCAATCACATCAAATTCTTGTTGCGCACAGTTAGGATTATCTCGCAGCGCTTGTAAGCGAAAACTGGTTTCACTCCAGATTTGTTGCAGCTCTATCCGCTTTCTCTGTAATACCATTTTATCTTGATGATAAATAATAATCTCTGCAGATTTGGTAGGCTGACCTAAAACAAATAAACAGTCTGCTAATTTTCTCTGCGCAAAACAAGCTTGTATTTCAGCCAAATCACTGGCTTTAATTTGCAGTACAACACCCAGCTCTTCATTAAATAATGCGGGAATAATTTCTGCTGCATTAACACAAAGCGAATCTAGATGAAGCGTTAAACCAGCGCCTCCAGCAAAAGCCATTTCTACTACAGTGGCAATTAACCCACCATCGGATCTATCATGATAAGCTAAGATTTTTTTATCTTGCTTGAGCTGTTGAATCGTATAAAAGAAATTCGAAAAATCTTCTGTTGAATCTAAATCCGGCGCTGATTCACCTAGTGCTTGGTGCACCTGAGCAAGAGCACTACCACCTAAGCGATTTTTTCCCCGACCTAAATCAATTAACACCAAATAAGTTTCGCCAGCATCCATTTGCAGTTCTGGCGTTACTGCGCTGCGAATATCAGACACAGCAGAAACTGCAGAAATAACTAAGGATAAAGGCGAAGTCACCGATTTATTTTTCGATATGCCTTGCGCATTATTTTCTACCCACTGCGTATGCATAGACATAGAGTCTTTGCCCACCGGAATAGTTAAAGACAATGCGGGACATAATTGAGTACAGACTGCTTGCACGGTTTCAAATAAGGCTTGATCTTGCAAAGGTTGCCCAGCAGCTACCATCCAATTCGCCGATAATTTTATCTGCGATAATTCAGTAATAGGCCCAGCTAATAAATTGGTTAGCGCTTCGCCCACCGCCATTCGACCAGAGGCAACAGGATTTAACACAGCAATAGGCGTACGCTCTCCCATCGCCATCACTTCTCCGGCATAACCCACATAATCATTTAAGGTAATCGCGCAATCGGCTACCGGAATTTGCCAGGGCCCAATCATTTGATCGCGGTGAACTAAACCTGTAATGGTTCGATCACCGATAGTAATTAAAAATTGTTTACTGGCTACTGCAGGCAATCGTAATACTTTGTCTAATGCAGTATTTAATTCAATGGTTGAGGTATCAAAAACTGCTTTTGGAAACTCTGCAGTGCTAAATGATTTAGTTAGCTTCGGTGGTTTACCAAATAATAATTCATTGGGTAAATTAACCGACGTTTCTCCTAATAACTCATCAGTCACCAGAATTTTTTCTTCTGCGATAGCAGTACCCACCACCGCATAAGGACAACGCTCACGCACACAGAGATCAGCAAAGGTTTGCAGTTGCGATTCAGACACTGCTAGAACATAACGCTCTTGTGCTTCATTACACCATAATTCTAACGGCGACAATCCTGGCTCTGCACTGAAAATTTTTCGCAATTCAAAATGCCCGCCTGATCCACCATCTTTCACTAATTCAGGCAATGCATTACTTAAACCGCCGGCACCCACATCATGAATAAATAAAATCGGATTCTGCTCGCCCAGTTGCCAACAGCGATCGATGACTTCCTGACAGCGGCGCTCCATTTCAGGATTATGTCTTTGTACAGAAGCAAAATCTAAAGCATCGGAACTCGCACCGGAAGCCATCGAAGAGGCTGCTCCACCACCTAAGCCAATTAATAAAGCAGGCCCACCTAAAACAATTAAATGCGCACCATCGGGAATCGATTTTTTCTCTACGTGATCGGGACGAATATTACCAATACCACCGGCTAACATAATAGGCTTGTGATAACCAAATACTTGCTCACCTACTTTCTGTTCATAGGTACGGAAATAACCGCATAAGTTAGGTCGGCCAAATTCATTATTAAACGCTGCAGCACCAATAGGCCCTTCTAACATAATAGTGAGTGGAGAAACGATTCGCTGAGGTTTACCGTAGCCTTGTTCCCCCTTAACCCATTCCCAGGGCTGAATAAAATCAGGAATTCGTAAATCCGATACGGTAAAACCCACTAAACCGGCTTTCGGTTTAGCACCACGCCCGGTAGCGCCTTCATCACGAATTTCACCACCAGAACCCGTCGCTGCACCGGGATAAGGTGCAATAGCAGTAGGATGATTATGAGTTTCTACTTTTAATACAATATGCGCCGCTTCACTGATCTTGTTATATTCTTGGGTTTTTGCATCGGGAAAAAATCGCTGTGCAGTATAGCCTTCAATCACTGCTGCATTATCGGCGTAAGCGGATAACACATGATCAGGACAGACTTCATAGGTTTTTTTCACCATTTTAAATAACGAATCGGGCTGATCGATACCATCGATTTGCCAGGATGCATTAAAAGTTTTATGCCGACAATGTTCTGAGTTAGCTTGAGCAAACATCATTAACTCTATATCGGTTGGATTCCGCTGCAGCGCCAAATAATGTTCGTGCAAATAACTGATTTCATCTTCTGCTAAAGCAAGACCTAAACTTTTATTCGCTTGTTCAAGCGCTGACTTACCTTGCTCCAACAAATCAATATGCACTAATGGCCGCGGCAATTCTTCAATAAATAATTCAGGTGGTGTTTTACCGAAAAATACTGACTCAACTAACGGATCCATTAAACTGGACGCACACTGTTTTAATTCATCCTCTGTTAAAGGTATTTCACTGGTGAGCGAATAAACTAAACCACGTTCAATTCTTTCGAGTGTTTGAAAACCACAAGCATGAGCTAATTCTGTTGCTTTACTGGACCAAGGCGATTGGGTGCCGATACGCGGCACCACCCAAATTTTTGTTGTATTACCTACAGAGCAAGAAACCTCCTTTGCAACCAACAACCGACACAGATCAGACTTGAGTTCATTGGCATAAGCCGATCCTCTGCTAAGCTGAAGGAAGTACGCTACCTCAATA
>CAXNEI010000072.1:0-6423 GCA_964201195.1 Gammaproteobacteria bacterium | reverse complement strand
GTTTAGACTCACTTCATATTGGAATCACACCCCTTCCTTTAGACTCACTTCATATTGGATAAGGCTAGAATTTGTCGCCATCCACAAACCTGTGTAGAATGTCCCTCCATTTGTGCCGCGCTTAAGGCTGCACTAATATCAGTCGACCTAACTCAAGCTTTATTACTTTGCGGGCTCACAATAATCAGCCCCATTTCCGCTTGGGTGCGTGTTATGAAGATGAACCATGAAGGAAGGTGCTATGCAGCAGCAGTCATTAATCCAGCATTCAGGGCTCACTCATCCCGACGAGTTTCGGGATAATTGCGGCTTTGGTCTTATTGCCCATATGGATGGTGTGGCAAGTCATCGTCTGTTGCAAACCGCTATTGAATCCCTCACTTGCATGACCCATCGTGGCGGCATTGCTGCGGACGGGAAAACTGGCGATGGTTGCGGTTTGTTGCTGCAAAAACCCGATAGTTTTTTTCGTGCTCTAGTCAGCGAAACTTTCCACTATTCTTTATCCGCTGTTTACGGCATCGGCATGGTGTTTTTAAGTCGAGAGGAAACTCGTGCGCAACAAGCCAGAGAGGCAATTAACGAATTAATTCTTGCTCATGGTTTGAAATTGGTGGGTTGGCGCCTTGTGCCTACCGATGCCAGCGTATTGGGGCCCATCGCATTAGAAAGTTTGCCGCAAGTCGAACAAGTTATTATCGATGCGCCAGGATTAACAGAAGAACAAGCCAATCGCACCTTATTTTTAGTACGTCGTTGGGCAGAAAAAAAATTGGCCGATGATGCTGATTTTTATATCTCTAGCTTTTCTGCTTCCGTAGTCGTCTACAAAGGTTTGATGATGCCGGCAGATTTACCGGTGTTTTATTCTGATTTAGGCAACCCACAATTGGAAACCGCTATCTGCGTTTTCCATCAGCGTTTCTCTACCAATACTTTGCCGCGCTGGCCCTTAGCGCAGCCTTTCCGTTTCTTAGCGCATAACGGCGAAATTAATTCCATCATGGGCAATCGCAACTGGTCCATGGCGCGAATTCATAAATTCAATAATGAACATTTACCTGATTTAGAAGCGCTTGCGCCGTTAGTGAATCGCACCGGCTCAGATTCTTCTTCCATGGATAATATGCTGGAATTGCTAGTTGCTGGCGGCATGGATTTATTCCGCGCCATCCGCATGATGGTGCCGCCGGCTTGGCAAAATATGGAATCCATGGATCCCGAATTGCGCGCGTTTTATGAATATAACGCTATGCACATGGAGCCCTGGGATGGCCCAGCAGGTATCGTATTAACTGACGGTCGTTATGCAGTGTGCTTTTTAGATCGCAATGGTTTGCGCCCGGCCCGCTGGGTGATTACTCGCGATCGATTTATTACGCTAGCGTCTGAAGTAGGCACTTATCATTACGCACCGGAAGATGTGATTGCCAAAGGTCGCGTAGGCCCAGGTCAAATTTTAGCAGTGGATACTCAGACTGGCGAAGTGCTGCATACGCCTGATATCGATAAATGTTTGAAAGCAGAACATCCCTATAAAATTTGGCTCAAACAAAATGCGGTGCGCTTAGGCTCTTCTTTAAACGAAGAAATTGAAGCCATTGAACAATTCGATAAAGTGCAACTCAATCGATTGCAGAAAATGTTTCAAGTGACTGCAGAAGAGCGTAATGAAGTATTGCGCGCATTAGCCGAAACTGGTCAAGAAGCAGTAGGCTCCATGGGTGACGATACACCTATGGCAGTGTTGTCGCAGAAAGTGCGCCCGCTCACCGATTATTTTCGCCAACAATTTGCGCAAGTGACTAATCCACCGATTGATCCATTGCGTGAAGCGATTGTGATGTCGTTGGAAACTTGTTTGGGTGTTGAGCACAATATTTTTGAGCAAACGCCAGAACACGCGCGGCGTTTAATTTTAGCTTCGCCGGTGTTATCACACAGTCGATTCCAGCAAATTATAGGCTTCCAGGATCAAGGCTTTGCTCATCAATATTTTGATTTAAATTACGAGCAATCGCTTGGTTTGCAAACTGCTATCGAACAATTATGTGATGCGGCGGAAACCGCTGTACGCAATGGCAAAGCTTTATTGATTTTATCTGACCGCCATATTGCGCCTGGCAAATTACCCATTCATGCGGCATTAGCAACCGGTGCAGTCCATCATCGACTCACGCAAAAAGGTTTGCGTTGCGACAGCAATTTAATTATTGAAACCGCAGTAGCCCGTGACCCCCACCACTTTGCCGTGTTGTTAGGTTATGGCGCCACAGCTATTTATCCTTATCTCACCTACGACATTTTATGCGACATGGTACGGCTCGGCACTTTGTTAGAAAATCCCATCGAAGTGCATAAAAATTACCGCAAAGGCATTACCAAAGGCCTATTAAAAATTCTGTCGAAGATGGGCATTGCAGCAGTAGCGTCTTATCGCGGTGCGCAATTATTCGAAATTATTGGCTTAAGTCGCGAAGTCGTAGGCTTATGTTTTACTGGCAGCGCCAGTCGAATTAACGGCGCTACTTTTACTGATTTAGAGCATGATCAAATTTTAGTGGCGCAACATGCTTGGTCCGATCGCAAGCCCATTGGCCCAGGCGGATTATTAAAATATGTTCACGATGCGGAATATCACGCATTTAATCCCGACGTTGTGCAAACGCTGCACGTGGCAGTAAAGAGCGGCCGCTTTGAAGATTATTTAATTTACGCCAATACGGTGAACGGTCGTGGTGTAGCTACTTTGCGGGATTTATTAAAATTTAAAGAAACGATTCAGCCGATTCCCTTAGAGCAAGTAGAGCCCATCGAAAAAATTCTGGTGCGTTTTGATTCTGCTGGTATGTCGCTCGGCGCTTTATCACCAGAAGCACATGAAGCGATTGCTATGGCAATGAATCAATTAGGTGGTCGATCCAATTCTGGCGAAGGCGGAGAAGACCCCGCTCGTTACGGCACCAATCGTGTTTCGAAAATTAAACAAGTGGCTTCCGGTCGTTTTGGTGTAACGCCAGAATATTTAATGAGCGCAGAAGTGCTGCAGATTAAAATTGCTCAAGGTGCAAAACCCGGTGAAGGTGGACAGTTGCCTGGCGGAAAAGTGAATGCGTTAATTGCGCGTTTACGTTATTCGGTGCCCGGCGTTACTTTAATTTCTCCACCGCCTCATCACGATATTTATTCCATTGAAGATTTGGCGCAATTAATTTTCGACTTAAAACAAGTGAATCCTGCTGCACTGGTTTCAGTCAAATTAGTCTCTGAGCCAGGCGTGGGAACTATTGCTGCAGGCGTCGCAAAAGCCTACGCAGATTTCATTACCATTTCCGGTTACGACGGCGGCACCGCAGCAAGTCCGCTCACTTCTATTCGTTATGCCGGCTCACCCTGGGAATTAGGTTTAAGCGAAGCGCAGCAAGCCTTACGTATGAATGGTTTGCGCAGCAAAGTACGCTTGCAAACTGATGGTGGCTTGAAAACTGGTTTAGATGTAGTGAAAGCCGCAGCACTGGGTGCAGAAAGTTTTGGTTTTGGTACCGTACCTATGGTGGCCTTGGGTTGCAAATATTTGCGTATTTGCCATTTAAATAATTGCGCAACCGGCGTGGCGACACAGCAAAAAGAATTGCGCGACAATTATTTTATCGGCGAAGTCGAAATGCTAGTGAATTATTTTAAATTCTTAGCCATGGATACTCGTGAATGGTTGGCGCGCTTAGGTTGTTCTTCTTTAGAAGAATTAATTGGTCGCACCGATTTGTTAGAACAAATCGAAGGGCTAAGTGACAAACAGCGCAATTTAGATTTGTCGGATATTTTGTATAACAGCCACATTAAACTAGACGCACCACAATTTTATAGTGGCGAGCGTAATCATCCTTATGACAAAGGCGAATTGGCCGAGCATATTATGGATCTCGTTCGCCCTGCGATTGAAAATAAAACCGGCGGCACTTTTGAATTTCCGATTACCAATTGCAATCGTTCTATTGGCGCCCGCTTATCCGGTGAAATTGCTAAGCAGCATGGTAACCAAGGTATGGCGAACACGCCGATTACGCTGAAATTTACCGGTACTGCGGGGCAAAGTTTTGGTGTCTGGAATGCCGGCGGTGTGCATTTGCATTTAGAAGGCGATGCAAATGATTACGTAGGCAAATGTATGGCTGGTGGAAAAATTGTGATTCGTCCACCACAAGTCAGTCGCTTTAACAGTAATGAAACCGCGATTGTCGGCAACACCTGCTTATATGGTGCAACGGGTGGACGTTTCTTTGCGGCTGGTCGTGCCGGTGAGCGTTTTGGTGTGCGCAACTCTGGCGTGCATGCGGTCGTCGAAGGTGCAGGTGATCATTGTTGCGAATATATGACTGGCGGACTCATCACCGTGTTAGGCGCTACCGGATATAACTTTGGCGCTGGCATGACAGGTGGTTTTGCTTATGTGTTAGATGAGGCAAATACCTTTGTTGATAAAGCCAATCGAGAATTAATTGATATTTTACGCATCCATCGTGAATCTACTGAGGATTATCGCAATCATTTATTCAGCGTGATTAAAGAATTTGTCGGTGAAACAGGCAGTGCTTGGGGCGCGCAGATCCTGGATCAGTTCGATGATTATGTGGCGCAGTTTTGGTTGGTGAAACCCAAGGCGGCAAGTTTGGAAGATTTATTAAATAGTATTCGATCGAATCCAGGTTAATAGCATGACATCACACAGCAAAAATAATCCCTTCCAATTTTTGGAAGTGGCGCGGAAAGAACCGAAAAAAAAATCGCTCACCGAGCGTAAAACTCGTTATGTGGAAATTTATCGCGGCTTTGAACAAGAGCAAGTGGAGCAGCAATCGGATCGTTGTTTAGATTGCGGCAATCCCTATTGCGAATGGAAATGCCCGGTGCATAACTACATTCCTAATTGGTTGCGCTTAGCGAAAGAGGGCAATATTTTTCAAGCAGCAGAGCTGTGTCATCAAACCAATAGTCTGCCAGAAGTCTGCGGACGCGTTTGTCCGCAAGATCGTTTATGCGAAGGCGCTTGTACTTTAAATGAAGGTTTTGGCGCAGTGACCATTGGTTCCGTTGAAAAATATATTACTGACACCGCATTTGCTCAAGGCTGGCGACCCGATTTATCGCATGTCGTCGATACAGGAAAACGTGTGGCAGTTATTGGCGCTGGGCCTGCAGGTTTAGCCTGTGCCGATGTATTAATTCGCAATGGTGTAAAACCCATCGTATTTGATCGTTACCCTGAAATTGGTGGTTTGCTGACTTTTGGTATTCCTGAATTTAAATTAGAAAAATCGGTGATTCAATTACGCCGAGAAATTTTTACTCATATGGGTATTGAATTTCGTTTGAACATTGAAATAGGTAAAGACATTTCCTTGCAGACTTTGTTAGATGATTTCGATGCAGTGTTTATGGGTATGGGCACTTACACTTATATGCAAGGCGGCTTCCCTGGGGGAAATTTGAATGGCGTGCATGAAGCACTACCCTATTTGGTTTCTAATGCCCGCCGTAATTTAGGCTTTGAAAAAAATGCGAGCGATTGGATTAATCTGAAAGGTAAACGCGTCGTTGTATTAGGTGGCGGTGACACGGCGATGGATTGCAATCGTACCGCTATTCGTCAAGGTGCGACTAATGTGACCTGTATTTATCGTCGTGATGAAGCCAATATGCCAGGCTCGGTCAAAGAAGTGAAAAATGCGCGTGAAGAAGGCGTAGAATTTTTATTTAATCGTCAGCCAATCGAATTATTTGGCGATGGCCCTTTATCCGGTGAGGCCTCTGTAAAAGGTTTACGTGTTGTGGAAACTCGGTTAGGTGAAGCAGATGCACGTGGTCGCCGCAAACCAGAAGTCATTGCTGGTAGCGAACAAATGATTGAAGCCGATGCAGTGATCGTTGCCTTTGGCTTTCAACCGAATCCCGCAGATTGGTTTAGCGAATATGAAATTGCAACAGATGCTGTTGGTCGTGTTGTTGCGCCAGAGAAACAAGCCTTTGCCCATCAAACTAAAAATCCGAAAATCTTTGCTGGCGGCGATATGGTGCGTGGCTCTGATTTAGTTGTTACAGCTATTGCTGAAGGCCGAAAAGCTGCAGAAGGCATGCTGGATTATTTGGGAGTTTAATTTGTGGTTGTTCCTGCCCTAAAAAATGATGTTTTCCTCCGCGCTTTATTAAAACAACCTGTGCCTTACACACCTGTGTGGATGATGCGCCAAGCCGGACGTTATCTACCAGAATATCGCGAGCTTAGAGCAAAGGCAGGCGATTTTCTTACGCTGTGTAAAAATCCTGAATTGGCTTGCGAAGTCACTATGCAACCTTTGCGTTGTTTTGATTTAGATGCAGCGATTTTATTTTCCGATATCTTAACCATTCCTGATGCGATGGGTT
>CAXNEI010000071.1:0-6436 GCA_964201195.1 Gammaproteobacteria bacterium | reverse complement strand
TAATTTCTCCTTGATGATGACACCACTTGAAATCATTCATCCATACACTTCACAATCTTTGGATGAACATGCTACTGTTTGCAACAGTGCCTATTTTCCCACCCTCGTATTAGTCTTTCTCTTTTTTTCTTGCAAGCTCTTGCCCTTTTGCCGGCAATCATGTAATGAACAAGAGACTTCGGGGTGTAGCGCAGTCTGGTAGCGCGCCTGCTTTGGGAGCAGGATGTCGGGGGTTCGAATCCCTCTACCCCGACCAGATTTTAAAAAAGTTGATGCCGCGTCCGTAGCTCAGCTGGATAGAGCATCGGCCTTCTAAGCCGAGGGTCGCAGGTTCGAGTCCTGCCGGGCGCACCAAATTAGTGTGAGCGCGGTCGTGTCGGGTTTATGGTGGGCGTAGCTCAGTCGGTAGAGCTCTGGATTGTGATTCCAGCGGTCGTGGGTTCGAGCCCCATCGTCCACCCCATTTTCAGTTATAAAAAATCTTCCTTATCTATTGCTATTAGTCCAGAGGCTGTTTATGCAAGTATCTGTTGAAACCACCGGAGAACTCGAGCGTCGTTTGACGATTAGCGTACCTGCTATTGAAGTAGACGCCGTGGTGGAAAAAAAATTAAAAGAAACCGCAAAAAAAGTTCGCATTAATGGTTTTCGTCCAGGCAAAGTACCGGTTATGGAGGTACAGCGCCGCTATGGTCAGTCAGTACGTGCAGAAGCGGTGAGTGAAATTATTCATGCTCATTACGACGCAGCAGTAGCTGAACAAGCACTGACACCCGCAGGGTTACCGAAAGTAGAAATTCAGCAAGATGAAGCCAATGCGCCCTTAGAATTTATTGCCACAGTGGAAGTCTTTCCTACCATTGCTGCTGTGCAAACCGCTGCTATTAGCATCGAGCGACCAGTTGCTGAAGTCACTGATGTTGATGTGGCTCAGGCCATTGAAAAATTGCGCGAACAAAAAGTACGCTGGGTTGCTAAAGACGCAGCTGCAGAGTTGAAAGATAAAGTAGTCTTTGATTTTGAAGGGCGAATGAACGGAGAATTATTTGAAGGTGGTTCGCAAAAAAATCATTCACTGATCTTGGGCTCTAATAGCATGATTCCAGGATTTGAAGAGCAAATAGCAGGAATGAAAGTCGGTGAAGAGCGCACCATTCAAGTAACTTTCCCTGCTGATTATTCAGCGGAACATCTGAAAGGCCAGGCCGCAGAATTTTTAATTCATTTGCAGACGGTAGAAGCGCCTCAGTTGCCCGAATTAGATGAAGCATTTTTCCGTAGCTATGGCGTAAGTGGCGATGATTTATCCGTATTTAAAGCAGAAGTGCGGAAAAATTTGGAGCACGAACTGAAAGAAGGCAAGCGTTTATATTTAAAGCTGCAAGTCATTGAAGGCTTGTTGCAAGAAAATCCGCTTACTGTACCTCGTGCGTTGGTGGAAACAGAAAGCCGTCGTTTGCGTGATCAGAAATTGCGGCAGATGCTGGGACAGAATGAATTACCTGACTGGGCGCAAAATTTCCCCACCGATGTTTTCGTTGAAGAAGCGGAGCGCATGGTGAAGGCGAGTTTATTATTGGATGGCGTGCGTACTTTGCACTCTATTGAGCCGGATGCAAATCGAGTGAAAGAACGAATAGAGCATTTAGCGGCCCGTTATCAATCACCGGAAGATGTAGTGAAATGGTATTACAGCGATGCGCAAGAAATGCGCAACATAGAGCAGCGCGTGTTAGAAGATCAAATTGTTGATCACGTGCTATCTGTAGCGCAAGTGGCGGACAAGGCTTTATCCTATGATGAAGTATTAAAAGGGCCGCAATCGAAAGCCCTTCAGTCAGCCGATACAAATCCTGACAATTAATGCTTGAGTTACAAGCCTGTAGTAGATGCCTGTTGGGTTGGCTTTTCCGAGATAACAACTAGGATAAAACGAAGAGCCCCCCAACACGAGTACTTTGTCGTTGCTACGACTCCCCCCTCCATTTTATTCCAGCAAAGGATGCCTATTTATGAATCGATTGTTTAATACTTCTGCTTCTTCTCTTTCTACAGAATCGATAGCGCCAAGAAATTCTTTTATTCCCTATGTCATAGAGCAGTCGGCACGTGGTGAGCGATCCTATGATATTTTTTCGCGTCTGCTTAAAGAGCGTGTTATTTTTTTAGTGGGTCAAGTAGAAGACCATATGGCCAATTTAATTGTGGCGCAGTTGTTGTTTCTAGAGTCAGAAAATCCAGAAAAAGATATTCATCTTTATATTAATTCTCCAGGTGGTTCGGTAACTGCGGGTATGGCTATTTACGATACTATGCAATTTATTAAACCGGATGTCAGCACCATGTGTGTAGGCCAAGCTTGCAGCATGGGTTCTTTATTATTGACGGCTGGTGCGAAAGGCAAGCGTTACTGTCTACCTCATTCGCGAGTGATGATTCATCAACCTTTAGGTGGTTTCCAAGGTCAGGCATCGGATATTGAAATTCACGCCCGCGAAATTTTAGAAATTAGAAGCAGATTAAATAATGTGTTAGCGAAACACACGGGCCAAAGTTTAGATCGTATAGAAGCCGATACTGATCGTGATAACTTCATGAGCGCAGAGCAAGCAAAAAATTATGGATTGATTGATCAAGTGTTGACCCATAGAGAATAAGTTTAGATTTTTGTAACGCCTCAGTTTTTGTAACATAAGAGTTGTAAAAATCAGCTTGAAAAGACCGAGGTTTGGCAGCATCTTTAGGTTTCATAAAATACGCGCTGTTTGGATGTACTTATAGAGAGAGGGGGTGATGTATGGCAGAAGATCGCAAAGGAGAAGACGGCGGGAAGCTACTCTATTGTTCTTTTTGCGGGAAAAGCCAGCATGAAGTGCGTAAGCTGATTGCCGGCCCCTCTGTATTCATCTGCGATGAATGCGTTGATTTATGTAATGATATTATTCGTGAAGAAGTGCCGGAAGAAGGCAGTGAGGCAGCTGAAGATAAATTGCCTGTGCCGATGGAAATTAAAACCACCTTAGATGATTACGTGATAGGTCAGGAGCGTGCGAAGAAAATTCTTTCGGTCGCTGTATACAACCACTATAAACGCCTAAAGAGCGGCAGTGATAAAAATAATCGAAAAGATGACGATGTAGAATTAGGTAAAAGTAATATTTTGCTGATTGGGCCTACCGGTAGTGGTAAAACCTTATTAGCAGAAACTTTAGCGCGCTTACTCAATGTGCCTTTCACCATTGCTGATGCAACCACTTTGACTGAAGCCGGCTATGTGGGTGAAGACGTAGAAAATATTATCCAGAAATTGCTGCAAAAATGTGACTACGATGTAGAGCGTGCGCAAATGGGCATCGTCTATATCGATGAAATCGACAAAATTTCTCGTAAGTCAGATAATCCTTCTATTACTCGTGATGTGTCGGGCGAAGGTGTGCAACAAGCTTTATTGAAATTAATCGAAGGCACCATGGCTTCCGTGCCGCCACAGGGTGGACGTAAGCATCCTCAGCAAGACTTTTTACAAGTAGATACCTCTAATATGCTATTTATTTGTGGCGGCGCCTTTGCTGGATTAGAGAAAGTGATCCGTGATCGTTCAGAGAAAAGCGGTATTGGTTTTTCTGCTACCGTTAAAAGTAAGAAAGCTGAACAGAATGTCGGTGATACCTTGAAAACGGTAGAGCCTGAAGATTTAGTAAAGTATGGTTTAATTCCTGAGTTTGTCGGCCGTTTGCCTGTGATTGCTACGCTCGACGAATTAGATGAAAAAGCTTTCATTCAAATTCTCACAGAACCAAAAAATTCCTTAGTGAAGCAATATCAAAAATTGTTTGCGATGGAAAATGTGGAATTGGTTTTCCGTGAAGAAGCTTTAACTGCCGTAGCTAAAAAAGCGATTACTCGCAAAACGGGTGCGCGAGGTTTGCGTTCTATTTTAGAGAGCGTATTGTTAGAAACTATGTATGAAGTCCCTTCGATGACGGATTTGGCGAAAGTAGTAATTGATGAAAATGTGATTAAAGCAGAGTCACAGCCTCTATTAATTTACGAAAATCCGGAGAAACAGCAGAAAGCTGCGTCGGAAGATTGACGCTTGTTAGGTTGCGCAAAACACAAAGCATAAAAAAAGGACCGAAAGGTCCTTTTTTTATGGGCCCTTTTTTTATGGTGCTTTTTTTATAATGAAATAGGCCACTATACTTGATATACCTATTCTCGCTCCCATGATAGGTAGTTCTTACACCTTTTAGGATTCAGCCCACATGCAAAATCAATCCACGCAACGATACGCCTTGCTGCCTTTGCGCGATGTGGTGGTTTATCCCCATATGGTTATTCCCTTATTTGTTGGTCGGGCAAAATCCATCATTGCCTTGGAGCAAGCCATGGCGGGAGATAAGCGCATTTTATTGGTAGCACAGAAAAGTGCAACAGAAGATGATCCCAGCAAAACTGATTTATTTTCAGTGGGTACTTTGGCAACTGTTCTGCAATTACTGAAGCTACCGGATGGCACGGTAAAAGTTTTAGTTGAAGGTAATTATCGTGCTGAAGTGGTTGCTTTTGCGGGCGTGGATCAACACCTTGAAGCGGATATTCGTGAGCTCATTACGCAGTCTATTTCCGATCAAGATGCCAGCGTTTTGTCTCGCTCACTGCTTGCTCAGTTTGAAAATTATATAAAACTCAGTAAAAAAATTCCTACTGAAGTGATGAATTCCATTATTGCGATTCAGGATGCAGGTCGTCTTGCTGATACTATTGCAGCACATTTGGCGTTAAAAATTGAAGAGAAACAAACACTGTTAGAAATGGTAAATTTAAAAGAGCGCATAGAACATTTAATGGCGTTGATTGAATCAGAAATTGATTTGCTGCAAGTGGAAAAACGTATTCGTGGTCGCGTGAAAAAACAAATGGAAAAAAGTCAGCGCGAATATTATTTAAATGAACAAATGAAAGCCATTCAAAAAGAATTAGGCGATTTAGATGAGGGCGGTAGTGAGTTAGATATACTTGCTAAGCGTATTGAAACCAGCAATATGCCTAAGGATGCGCACAAAAAAGCAACCACTGAACTGAATAAATTACGCATGATGTCGCCTACTTCCGCAGAAGCGACAGTGATTCGGAGTTATTTAGATTGGATGTTAAATGTGCCTTGGCATAAACGCAGCAAAGTGCGTTATGACTTAAAGCGCGCTGAACAATTATTGAATGAAGAGCATTATGGTTTAGAAGAAGTCAAAGACCGTATCTTAGAATATTTGGCTGTTCAATCACGGGTACGAAAATTAAAAGGTCCGGTATTATGTTTGGTGGGGCCACCAGGTGTAGGAAAAACTTCCTTGGGACAATCGATTGCACGGGCTACCAATCGTCAATATGTTCGTATGGCATTGGGTGGTGTACGAGATGAAGCAGAAATTCGCGGTCATCGCAGGACTTATATTGGTTCCTTGCCTGGGAAATTAATTCAAAAATTGACTAAAGTAGGTGTAAAGAATCCTCTGTTTTTGCTCGATGAAATTGACAAAATGGGTGCAGATACCCGGGGTGATCCTGCGTCTGCTTTACTCGAGGTGTTAGATCCTGAGCAAAATAATAAATTCAACGATCATTATTTAGAAGTGGATTACGACTTATCTGATGTGATGTTTGTCTGTACTTCCAACTCGATGAATATTCCGGCGCCGTTATTAGATCGTATGGAAGTGATTCGCATTCCTGGCTACACAGAGGATGAAAAAATTAATATTGCTCGTCAATATTTAGTGCCCAAAGCCATGCGCAATAATGGCTTAAAAGAGCATGAAGTCACTTTTGCTGATGACGCCATTCGCGATCTGATTCGTTACTACACCAAAGAATCCGGCGTGCGTAATTTAGAGCGTGAAATTTCAAAGATTGGCCGCAAAATAGTGAAGAATAATTTATTAAGTAAAAATGAATTGCATTTGCTTATCGATGCCACGCAGTTGGAAGAATATAGCGGTGTGCGTAAATTTAATTTTGGCCGGGCAGCGGATGAAAGCCGTATCGGTCAAGTGACGGGATTGGCTTGGACTTCGGTGGGCGGAGAATTATTAACCATTGAAGCGGCAGCAGTAAAAGGCAAAGGCCAATATATTAAGACCGGTTCTCTCGGTGATGTAATGCTGGAATCAATTCAAGCAGCGCTCACAGTGGTGCGTAGCCGTGCTCATGCGCTTGGCATTAGCCCGTCTTTTTACGAGGAAGTTGATTTGCATGTGCATGTGCCTGAAGGCGCCACACCTAAGGATGGCCCGAGCGCAGGTATCGCCATGTGTACTGCGCTGGTCTCTGTGCTGACGAAAATTCCTGTATGCGCTGATATAGCTATGACCGGTGAAATTACTTTACGTGGTGAAGTATTGCCCATTGGTGGTTTGAAAGAAAAATTATTAGCAGC